>DASSMQ010000148.1:0-60417 GCA_035688805.1 Candidatus Limnocylindrales bacterium | reverse complement strand
TCCGGTGCGGACCTCTCGGGACGCCCTGTGCTTCCCGGACCGCAGGACGCAGCGAATCCCGGGATACACCGCATCGGTTCGCCCGGATGGGGCTTGCCGGACTGCACGATGAGCTTGAGGCGACGAGCCTCCGCGTGTTTGACACCTTTCTGCGGACTAGGAAGCACGATCAGGCCTGGTCGGGAGCCGGCGGTCGATCACGGACCGCTAACTGCGGACCAGGAAGCACGATCGAGCCTGGACGCGGTCGGCGGCGACGGCCGGGGTCGCGGTGCTCAGAAGGCCGCTCGGTGATGCCGGACTCGGGGCTCCCCTCCCCGCTCACCGGGTTCGACGACGATCAGGTCGAACCGGATCGGCAGGTGCGGCAGTCGTTCACCGGTCGGGACCGTGCCGCGGTCGAGCAGACCGTACGCAGCGAGGCGCAGATGCGACCGCTTCCGATGGTCGACCGACTCCTCCGCCAGGCCGAAATCGCGAGACCTGCGCCAGCGCACTTCGACGATCACCAGTGTGGCGGGCGGTCCCGGATCTACGGCGATGACATCGAGTTCGTGGCGGCCGACGCGCACGTTCCTGGCTAGCACGCTCCAGCCAGCTGCAAGCAGTCGGACGACGACCAGCGACTCTGCGGTGTCACCGGCCAGCTGGGCGTCGGTCCGGGTGGGTCGATCCGTCCGACCCGGAACACCGATCGGAGCGTCCATGAGCCGCATCCTGCCGGCGAGCGCTCACCCGGCGCGCATCGCCCACTCATCGGCGCCTCACCCCATGCTGCAGCCGAGCTGGCAGGTGGACGGGTCAGGCCGGCGCGGCCTCCAGCATGAGCAGGTCGGCCGCGTCCAGATCCGCGTCGTCGGCCATCACCGGCACGAGTTGGCGTTCGAGCAGGTCGTGCGTAGCCGGCGAGGCGGACGGATCACCGAGGAGGTCGAAGTCCAGCTGGTCGCCCGCGAGCGTCCGCTGCAGCGCAAGGAACGAACGACGGTGGAACGGGGTCAGCCCGAGCGCCCGGATCGCCTGGCGGTGCTCGCGCGAGGCATACCCCTGATTCCGTTCCCAGCCGTAGCCCGGGTAGCGCAGCGCCAGCTTGGCCATCATCCGGTCGCGCACGACCTTGGCGACGATCGACGCGCAGGCGACCGAATAGACCTTGGCATCGCCATCGACGACATTCGTATACGGCCCGACCTGCGCCTCGAATCCGACGATCCGGTTGCCATCGACGATCACGTGCTCGTGGCCGCCGACACGGGCGATCGCCCGGCGCATGGCGAGGTGGGTCGCGTGATAGATATTGAGCTGGTCGATCTCGCGAACCGACGCGGCGCCGACCCCGATGGCGACGGCGCGGCTGCGGATGATCGGTGCGAGGCGCTCGCGTTGGGCCATCGACAGTGTCTTGGAGTCGCGTACACCGGGGATCCGATGCGACCCGGGGCGGATGATCACGGCCGCCGCGACGACGGCTCCACAGGTCGGGGCGACGCCGACTTCATCGACCCCGACGACGCGGGTCAGACCGTCGTTCCAAAGTCGGCGTTCGTGGCGAAGGGTCGGGACGATGACGGCCATCGACCCTCAGGGTACCGCGCTGCGGGGACTACCCGTTCGACCGCCGCTCGCGGAGGGTGGCCGCCTTGCCGACGCGCTTGCGCAGGAAGTACAGCTGAGCGCGGCGGACCTGACCGTGCCGGAGCACCTCGATCTTGTCGATGCGCGGGCTGTGGATCTTGAACGTCCGCTCGACACCGACCCCGGACGCGATCCGCCGGACCGTGATCGATCGGGTGATCCCGCCACCACGGAGGCGCATCACGATGCCCTCGAAGACCTGGATCCGCTCGCGGTTGCCTTCGACGACCTTGGCCGAGACCTTCACCGTGTCGCCGGTGGCGAGCTCCGGCAAGTCGGTGCGAAGTTGGTCCTGGACGATCTCGTCGAGCACGTTCACGCGGCGATTCCTTGATCAGGTGGGCAGGCGAACCTGCGGGACTGGACTTCGGAGGGGCCGCGAGCAGGGCGACCGACGGCGGAGTCTACCACGCTGACCGCCCGGGCGGCCGGATGGCACCCGGGCCGCGAGTCAGGCCCGCTCGCCTCTCAGCAGGTCGGGTCGGCGTTCCTGCGTTCGCTCGACCGCGCGCTCGTGCCGCCAGCGCGCGACCGCTCCGTGGTCACCAGAGGTCAGGATCTCGGGTACGTCCAGGCCACGGAACGAGGGCGGACGCGTGTACTGCGGGTATTCGAGCAGGCCCGCGCCGAAGGACTCCTCGACGGTCGACGCCGCGTCGATGGCACCCGGCAGCAGCCGGATGACGGCATCGATCACCGCGAGCGCTGGGATCTCGCCGCCGCTGAGCACGTAGTCGCCGATCGACAGCTCGAGGTCGACGAACGCACGGATGCGCTCGTCGACGCCCTCGTAGCGCGGGCAGACGAGGAGCAGGTGGGCCTGCATGGCCAGCTCTGCGGCTCGTGCCTGACGGAACACCTCGCCGCCTGGATCGAGCAGGATGACCGTCGATCCCGGGCGGCGAAGGGCGTCGATCGCGGCGACCACGGGCTCGACCCGCATGACCATGCCGGCGCCACCGCCGTACGGGGTGTCGTCGACCGACTTGTGTCTGCCCAGACCGAACTCGCGCAGATCGTGGGCGCGGATGACCGCCAGACCGCGTTCCTGGATGCGTCCCGGGATACTCTCGGACAATGGCCCGACGACCATCGCCGGGAAGAGGGTCAGCACGTCGATCTCGAGCGTCACGATGCGGGCGCCTCGCTGTTCCCCGCATCCGCCTCGGGTGGTCGGCGCCGACGCGTGGTCCGGCGCGGTGCTCGCGGCCGATCCTCGCCGGTCGGTCTGGAGCGGGGCGGCCGCAGGTCGAGCGCGTCCGGGTCGATCACGATCTCGCCGCGGCGCGGCGCGAAGATCCGGATGAATGCTCGGACCGCGGGCAGATCGAACGTGCCGAACGGACCCCCGGTGACGATGTAGACCTCGTTCTCGGCCACTCGGTAGACGTCCGAGACCGTGCCGAGTTCGCTGCCGTCGAGGCCCTTGACCGTGACGCCAACCACCTCGTGCCAGTAGACCTCCCCGCGGGCGAGCTCGCCGACGGGGTGCACGACCGTCTCGAGGTACGCCCCGCGCAGGGAGTCGGCCGCGTCGCGCGTCGTGACCTCGCGGAACCGGACGCGCCAGCCGGGCCCATCCGCCACGGGCTCGGCCGAGGCGATCGTCAGCGCGTCGTCCGAGCCCTCGCGATAGAGAACCGTGCCCGCTCGGAAACGATCGTCCGGTCGGTCGGTGAGGATCTCGATCCGGACCGCACCACGGAGCCCGTGGACACCACGGACCAGTGCGACCACGAGGCGCTGGCCGAGGTCGGTGTGGCGGGCGGCCACGGCGACGGGTCCGGTCAGACGATCTCGAGCTGGACCGGCTCGCCGTCGCGGGCGGCCGTGACCTTGAGCAGGGTCCGCAGGGCCTTCGCTACGCTGCCGTTGCGACCGATCACCTTGCCCATGTCGTCGTCGGCGACGTGGAGCTCGATCACGGTCGTGCCCTCGTCGTCGATGACCTCGACCTTGACCGCGTCCGGGTCGTCGACGAGCGACTTGGCGACGTACTCGACCAGTTCCTTGGCTGCCATCTCGTGCGCTCCTACTTGACCGGGAGGATGCCGGCCTGCTTGAACAGCCGGAGGACGGTGTCGGATGGTTGTGCGCCCTTCGCGAGCCAGGCCTTCGCCTTGTCGGCGTCGACGTTCAGCTCGATCGGCTCCGTGCGCGGGTTGTAGTGGCCGATCGTGTCGATGGCGCGGCTGTCGCGAGCGCTGCGGGCGTCGGCGACGACGACGCGATAGGTCGGCTGTTTGGTCGCGCCGACGCGCGTGAGCCGGATCCGGACTGCCATGGGTGCGATGTGCTCCTTCCGTGATCGGGCGGACGTTCCGCCCGGATTACTTGACGGTGACGACGAGGTGGGCCTGGTCGAGCTCGCTGCCGACAACGCCGGCGGCGATCAGGGCATCGAACGGGGCGATGAACGGTTTGACCGTGGTGTCGTAGTTCGTCCGCTCGGCGGCCGAGGCGGTCGACATCGCGCTCTCGACGAGTCCCCGGATGGCGGCGAGATCGACGAACTGGAGGCCGTTGTGGGTGGCGCCGACCCGGCCCAGCAGCGCGCTGAACCGGGCGTCCTTGGCGAGGCTCGCCCCGGCCCCGGCGTCGAGAACGTGCTTCACGAACTCCGGCGAGGATCCGATGACCACGACCGTATCGGTCGCCGCGTACGCGATCTCGACGTGGTCGTCGGGCAGCATGGACGGATCGACCGGTGCGCCGCCCAGGGAACCGGCCATGCCGGCCAGCCCGCGCACCGTGCCGAGATCGAGGATCGTGATCGTCTGGCCGGCGTACGCCTCGTCGCGGGTGGTCATCCCCGCCTGGGCGCCGCCGAGCTGCACGAAGCTGCGCAGGGTCGTCAGCAACCGTTGGCCGCCGGCGGCATCAGCGGGGATGGAGATCAGGCCGCCCTCGACGCCGTCCCCCGCCCGCGCGACGACGATGCCGGTGTCGCCGAGCCAGCCGACGGCCTGGTCCAGGCCGCCGAGGAAGTTGGCGGCCTGGTCGATCTGCTTGAAGGCCTCGGTCAACGATGGCTCCTGCCGGTAGAACGCGATCCAATCCCGCACGGAGCTACCGAGATCGTTGCCGGCCACGATGGCGATCGTCGAGGCTGGAGCGTAGGCCGCGACGCCGTTCGCCCGGTTCTCCTTGGCGCCGGGCAACGCGGCGACGTGCGGATACACGCCGTCGGCGACGAGGGCGTCGCCCTCGACACGAAGCCGCATCGCGGCCCAATCGGGGATCAGCTTGCGCAGCGACTCGCTGAGCGGTGGCGCCGACGCGAGCGTGCCCGAGAGTCGAGTCGACGCGTCGACCAGCGACTTCATGTCGACCACCATGAAGCCCAGGTCATCGCCCGTGAGCGCCGCCTTGGCCGCGCTGAAGGACGGTGTCTTCGCGAGGGCGCCAGCGCCACGAGTGTCGATCGCGGCCTTGACCGATGCGACGTCGCCGACGACCGCGACCTTGCCGCCGGTGATCGCGTATGCGGCCTGTGGCCCACCGGACTTGGGGCTGTCGAATACCGTCATCTGCGTCCCGGCGTAGTCCTGCGGAGTCCCGGTGACGCCCGCCTCGCCGAGGGTCGATGCGAACCATGATCGCGCGACGGCCTCGTCCTTGATCGACAGGATCAGCAGGGCGCGGGCGTCCCTGGCCATCGCCGCGGGATCGGTCGCCGGCGCACTCGGGATGGGACCGACGGCGAACGCAACCTCGCCATCGAACCACGGCTTCACATCCTTGGTGTACGTCTGCTTGTCCTGCGTGCCCTGGGCGACGAGGCGGTCGAGGACCTCGTCAAGCTTCGTGTCGAGGTTCGCCTGGTCGGCGAAGCCCGGGAACTTCGACAGGAACTGGCCGAGCTTCTGACGCTGGTCGCCCGGCAGGTCGAGCCGCATCTCGCCGTACATGACGCTGTCGGCCGGGACGTAGCCCTGGACGGTCGACGGCGCCGTCGAGCCGGTCAGCATCAACGTGATGGCCGCGGTTGCAAGCACGACCAGCACGATCAGGCTGGCGGCGGCGAGCCATCGGACGCGGTCGCGCGGTCGTGCTGCCGGGCCGGCCTCGACGGCAGGGCCCGTCGGCACAGCCACCGGGGCGGTCACGCTCGGATCGGCCGGCGGGGACGCATCGTCGGCCCCGTTCGTATCGGGTGTGGGTCGGTCGAAGTCGGTCATCGCGTGGTCTCCCCGGCGCTTAGCGCCGTCCCCCGATCAGGCTGCCGAGCGCCCCGCGCCGGCCCCCTCCGGACAGTTGCTTCATGAGTTTCTGCATCTCGCCGAACTGCTTCACGAGCCGGTTGACGTCCGGCAGGCTGGTGCCCGAACCGGCCGCGATGCGGCGACGGCGCGAGCCGTTCAACACCGTCGGATCGCGGCGCTCGACCGGGGTCATGGCCCGGATGATCGCTTCGGTCCGCTTGAGGTCGCCGCGGTCGACCGCGGCCTGCGCGTCACCGGCCATGCTGCCCATGCCCGGGATCATCGACATGATCTGCCCGATCGGCCCCATCTTCTGGACCTGCTGCAGCTGATCGAGCATGTCCTCGAGGGTGAAGCTCGCCTTGCGGAGCTTCTCCTCCATCTGCCTGGCCTGGTTGACGTCGAACGTCTCCTGCGCTCGTTCGACCAGCGTCAGGATGTCACCCATCCCGAGGATCCGGCTGGCCAGCCGGTCCGGGTGGAACACCTCGAGTGCATCGGTCTTCTCGCCGGTGCCCAGGAACTTGACCGGCACCCCGGTCACCGCGCTGATGCTGAGGGCAGCGCCACCACGGGCGTCGCCGTCGATCTTGGTGAGGACCAGGCCCGTCACCGGCACGGCCGCCACGAACGCCTGGGCGACCGCGACCGCTTCCTGGCCGGTCATCGCATCGACCACGAGCAGGGTCTCGACCGGGTCCACCGCCCGATCGACTGCGGCGATCTCCGCCATCAGGGCATCGTCGACGCTGAGGCGCCCGGCTGTATCGAGGATCACGACGTCACGCGTCGCGCGACGGGCCGCCTCGATGCCCTGGCGGGCGATCTCCGGGACGCTCGTCCCGGTGGGAGCGCGGAACACGGGGACGTCGAGTTGGCGGCCCAGGGTCTCGAGCTGGTCGGCAGCGGCCGGCCGATAGGGATCGGCGGCGACCAGCAGCGGCCGCCGACCGGCCTTGATGACGTGCCGCGCGAGTTTCGCGGTGGTCGTGGTCTTCCCCGATCCCTGCAAGCCGACCATCACCACGACCGCCGGGTTGCCGCTGAGGTGGAAGACCCGATCACCGGCGCCCAACAGCTCGACCAGCTCGTCGTTGACGATCTTCACCACGACCTGGCCGGCGGTGAGACTCTGGAGGATGTCCTGGCCGATCGCCTTCTCGCGCACGCGGGCGACGAAGTCCTTGACGACCTTGAAGTTGACGTCGGCTTCAAGGAGCGCCAGCCGGATCTCGCGCATGGCGGCGTCGACGTCGGCCTCGCTGATCCGGCCGCGGCCGGTCAGGCCGGCAAGCGTCGCGCGCAGCCGTTCGCTGAGGGTGTCGAACACGGTCGGGTCGGGTCTCCGGACTGGTGGTGGCCCGGTCGGCCTGCGTGTCCCAGCGAGTGCCGGCACGTGGGTCGCCCGGGTGGTGCGCGGGTTCTGACGCACCAAGGCCTCGTCAGTGTAGCGCAGGGCTCACGCGGCGAGACCTGACGATGGTCCGCTGCCGTCGCGCCCCGGGGCGGCGGGCACGGCTATGCTCCGCCATCGTGCGCAATCCGTTCGCCTCCCCGCTGTGGCGGAACCATGCGTTCCTGCGCGTCTGGTCGGCAGCAAGCATCTCGATCTTCGGCTCGCTGATCACCCGCTTCGCGCTGCCGATCATCGCGATCCTTGCCCTGCATGCCGGCCCGTTCGAGGTGGCGATGGTGCGGAGCATCGACCTTTTGTCGGCGCTGCTCGTCGGCTTCGTCGCCGGCGCCTGGGTCGATCGACTGCGCCGACGACCGGTGCTCATCTGGGCCGACCTCGGGCGGGCGCTGGTGCTGCTCTCGATCCCCGTGTCGTTCGTGCTCGGCACCCTGCAGCTGTGGCAACTCATCGCGGTCGCGGCCCTCGCCGCGGTCTTGACCACGTTCTTCGACGCGGCCGACAACGCCTACCTCCCGACCATCGTCGAGCGGGAGCGCCTGCTCGAAGCGAACAGTGCCTTGGCGGCGAGCGGATCAGTGGTCGAATTCGTGGGCTTCGGGATCAGTGGCGTGCTCATCCAGCTGCTGACCGGGCCGATCACGATCCTCATCGATGTCGCCACCTACCTGATCTCGGCCGCCCTGCTGTTCTCGGTGCGAACAGCCGAGGCGCCAGCGCCGCCCCGCGCCGACCGCGAGCCGGTCCTCGACGAGATCCGCGAGGGGATCCGACTCGTGCGTCGCGACCACCTGCTTCGACCGTTCCTCGGTGCCCAGATGCTGATGTCGACCCTGTGGGGCATCTTCGGCGCCACGTGGTTCCTGTTCGCGCTCGAGGAGCTCGACGTGAGCCCGGCGATGATCGGCGTCGTGGCGGGTCTCGGTGGCGCCTCCTCATTCGTCGGGGCCGTCGTGGCGATGCGCGTGACGAAGCGCTGGGGCGTCGGACCGGTCGCCGTGGGCGCTTTGCTCGTGGCCGCGCTCGGCAACCTGTTCATCCCGCTGGCTCCGGCTGGCGCCCCGCTGCTCGCCGTCGTGTTCCTGTCCGGTCAGCAGCTCCTGGGCGACTCGGCGATCACCGTCTACGACGTGACCGAGACCTCCGTCAAACAGGCTCGCGTCGCGGATCGCGAGCTCGGGCGCGTCTCGTCGATCTTCCATGTCGGATCGGCGGCCGCCCAGTTCAGCGCAGCGCTCGGTGCGGGGCTGCTGGCAGAAGTGATCGGCCTGCGCGCGACCGCATTCCTGGCACCTTTCGGTGCGCTGCTCGCGGCGGGGGTGCTCTACTGGTCACCGGTGCGCACGCTGCGGGACTTGCCACGGATGGACGCCAGGTCACCGGCCCAGGTCGTCGTCGACGTCGAGCGCGACCAGCCGGTCGGCGCGTGACCAGCGCTACGCGAACAAGGCCTCGACGAACGCGTCCGGATCGAACGGCAGGAGGTCGTTCACCCCCTCCCCCACCCCGACGAAACGGACCGGCACATGCAGACCGTCCTCGATGGCGAAGACGATCCCGCCCTTCGAGCTCGAGTCGAGCTTGGTCAGGACGATGCCGCTGAGCCCCACCGCGTCGTGGAACGCCTTGGCCTGGGCCAGGCCGTTCTGGCCCGTCGTCGCGTCGAGCACGAACAGGGTCTCGGGGGTCGCGCCGGGCAGTCGCTTGTCGACGATGCGGCGGACCTTGGTGAGCTCATCCATCAGATTCACCTTGGTGTGCAGCCGGCCGGCGGTGTCGGCGATCACGATGTCGGCCGCGCGGGCGATCGCCGCGTCGATCGCGTCGTAGACGACCGCCCCCGGGTCCGCGCCCGGCGCGTGGGCGACGACCGGCACCCCGGCCCGGTCCGCCCAGATCCTGAGCTGGTCGATGGCCGCCGCCCGGAACGTGTCCGCGGCGGCGATGATGACCGTCCGGCCCTCGCCGACATACCGGGCCGCGAGCTTGCCGATGGTCGTCGTCTTGCCCGTCCCGTTGACCCCGACGACCAGGACGATCGCCGGGCCGCCGCTGGCCGCCGGTCGTGGGACCCAGTCGAGGTCGCGGGCGACCAGCAAGGCAGCGAGCTCGGCACGGACTGCGGCCTCCGGTCCGTCGGGGTTCGCGCGGCGCCGGGCACGGGCCACCAGGTCGATGGCCAGTGCCGCCCCGACGTCCCCGGCGATCAGCGTCTCCTCGACCTCGTCCCAGGCCGGTCCGTCGACACCGCCCAGGTAGCCGCGGAGCTGGGCTACGAAGCTGCCGCGGGTCCGTTCGAGCCCCTGGTCGAGCGTGTGCGCCGGCGCGACCGCCAGGAACGCGGTCGGATCGAACGGGGCATAGGCCGGCGAACCGTCCTCGTCGGGCAGCGATACCGGCTCGCCCGGCGTGGGCGGCGGCTCGTCGCGGGACTCCGGCGTCCCTGACGCCGGCAGCGGCTCCTCGGGCGGCGGCAGTGGCTGCCGCTCGCCGAGATCCGCCTCGGCGTCGGGCAGCTCGGGCTCGATCGCGGTCGGCGAGCCCGGTTCCGGCTCGCTCGGAGTCGGCCGACTCGCCTCCGGCTCGGACCGGGCCGGGGTGGGTCGTCGTCGCCAGAAGGCCATCAGCCCGCGACGCTGAGCTCGCGCGACCGCTCGGACGCGAGTGCCTGGGCCTCGTCCAGTCGGAGGCTGATCACGCGCGAGACGGAGTCCTCGCCGACGGTCACCCCATAGAGCGCGTCGGCGGCCTCGATGGTGCCGCGGTTGTGGGTGATCACGATGAACTGCGTGCCGTGGGCGAGGCTCCGGAGCGCGTCCGCGAATCGCCCGATGTTGGCCTCGTCGAGGGCGGCGTCCACCTCGTCGAGCACGCAGAACGGGACTGGGCGCACCTCGAGCATCGCGAACAGCAGGGCGACCGCGGTCAGGGCGCGCTCTCCACCTGACAGCATCGCGAGGGCCTGCGGCTTCTTGCCGGGCGGCCGGGCGACGATGTCGACCCCGGTCGATCCGAGGTCGCTCGGATCGGTCAGCGATAGTCGCGCGAAGCCACCGCCGAACAGTTGCTCGAACCGACGTTCGAACGCCGACTCGAGGGCACGGAACGTGGTCCGGAACTGGTCGGCGATGAGCGTATCGAGCTCGGAGATGAGCTCGCGGGTCGTGCCGATCGCCGTCCGCAGGTCGGTGCCCTGCGTCTCGAGGGTCTCGAGGCGGGCCTTCAGCTTTGCGTACTCTTCGACGGCGTAGGGGTTGGTCGCCCCGAGCTCATGGAATCGTCGGCGAAGACTGGCCACTCGCCCGACCGACGGCGGGGCGTCCGGCGGCGGCACGTTGGCCCATCGCTCGGCGATCGCCGCCAGAGCGGCCTCCAGGTCCCCGGCATCGGCGATGGGTTCGGACGAGGGATCATCGCCGGTCGTTCCGCCGACCGCGCCCGCCGCATCGGGGTCGGCCGGCGACGCTCCCAGTGCGACCAGTCCAAGGTCTCCCATCGCGGCCAGGTCCACGAGCACGCCCTCGCGCAGTGACTCCAGTCCGAGTCGCGCCTCGAGTTCCGCGTGGTCGGCCGTCCGGGCCCGCTCCCCCACCAGGCGGAGGCGTTCGCGCGCCGTGGCGACCACCCGCTCCGCGTCCGTCAGCCGCGCTCGATCCGCGGAATCGGCGGCGCGGAGGGCCGCCATCGCGTCGCCCGCCTCCCGCTCGCGGTCGGTCGCAGTGGCGAGGTGGACCCGCAGCGCGTCGCGTTCGTCAGCGAGCCGCGACCCGCGCTCGGTCAGCGTCGCCGTCTCGCGGTCCGCGCGTGCTGCTCGGTCCTCCGCCATCGCCGCCGCCGCCTCGGACCGCGCGCGGGCATGCTCGGCGGCCCGCCGCTCGGTTTCATGGGACGATGCCTGCTCGGCCAGGCGGTCTCGCCGGGATCGCAGGTCCGCCGCTCGCGCCTCCCAGGTCGCGAGCGCGCGGTCGCCTCCCTCCGACTGCGCCGTCGGACTCGCTTGGTCTCGCGCCGGCAGCGTCGTCGCCGCGGCATCGACCGCGGCTCGCAGACGAGCCACCTCCGCATCGAGGCGGTCCCGCTGCGCGGCATGCCAGGCGGTTTCGCGCGAGATCGATTCCACGTCGCGCGCGACGGACCGCAGCGCCTCCTCCGCCCCGCGTCGTTCGTGGGCAAGGCGGCTCACCTCGGCTCGGGTCGCCTGCAGCCCAGAGCGCGCCGTCTCGACGGCGGATGTCGCCTCGGCGTCGAGGGCCGCCAGCTCCGACCGTCGGGTCTCGAGGGCCTCGAGTTCGGTCGACAGTCGCCCGTGCTCGGCGCGCCGTTCCAGCGATCGATCCGCATCGCCGAGCGCCACGCCCGTATCGTCGACCACGGCCGATCCGTCGATCGGCACTGCCACCCAGCCGGCGGGGAGGCTGGGCTGGATAGCCAGACAAGCAACGAGGTCGGGAAGCCAGACCGCGCGCAGGAGCAACCGGCCGACACCTCCGGTCGCATCGCGCCGGATGGCATCGGTCAGCCGGCCACCGCCATGACCGCCGACGACCTCGAGCAGGCGCCGGATCGCCGCGTCCTCGACCGACGAGGCGCCGGCGATCCGTTCCTGGACGAGCAGGCGGCCGCGCTCGCCGGCGAGGTCGGCCACCTGTCCCTGGCCGACGAGGTACGCACGCACGCGATCGGCCAGCGCCGCCTCGACGGCGGCCCGGAAGCGGGGCTCGACGACGAGATCCTCGTCGAGGCGACGGCCGCCGACCCTACGCGCGGCCCGGGCGATCGGTCGTCGCTCCTCGTCATCGAGATGGGCCGTCAGTGCCTCCAGTCGGCCGCGAAGCGTGGCGGCCGAGGCCGTCGTCACCGCGAGACGTTCGCCGGACACGGCGGCCTCGGCTTCGGCGACGTCGAGGGCCTGTCGCGCCGCAGTGTGCTCGTCCTCGGCTCGTCGCTCGGCCTCGACGGCGGCGTCGAATCCATGGCGGACCGCCTCGCTTCGGGCCACGATCTCGCCACGTCGAGCGGCGAGGGTGTCCGCTTCGGCGATCTCCGCCGCCAGCCGTCGCTCGGCATCGGCGAGTCGACGGTGCGCGGTCTCCATCTCGGCTGCCCGTGCCGCCTCCGCCCGACGGAACGCGGCGAGCTCCTCACCGCGAGCGACCGACGCCGAGCGCAGCGCCGTCACCTCGGCCATCGCCTCGGCAAGGTCCCGTTCCGCTTCGGCGAGTGCCGCCTCGAGCTCGAGGTCGCGGCTCGGGACCGGAGCGGCGATCGCCCGCCGATGACCGATCGCCTCCGTTTCCGCGGCGGCACGTTCGTCGGCGAGGCGTCGACGATCACGCTCGATCGCGTCGAGCTCGACGGCGAGGCGCCCATCGCGCAACTGGAGCGCGGTCAGGTTCGCCCGGGCGGCCTCGTGCGTCTCGCGCCGCTCCCGCTCGACGTCGGCGCGTGCGGCCAGATCCGTGGCGAGCGCCGCGGCGGCACCCTCCGCGGCTTCGAGCTCCGCCATCGCTCCGGCGAGCGCCGTTTCGGCGGCTGCCCGACCGGCGGTCGCACTGGCAAGTCGGCCGGCGGTCTCGTGCCAGCGTGCGTGGGTGGTCGCGAGGAGGGCGGCGATCAGCTCGTCGGCCACCGTGGATCGGGTCGACTGCTGCTCCGCCTGGGCGGCCAGCCGGCGTGCCTGGGGCCTGAGTTCGGCCAGAATGTCATCGACCCGGGCGAGATTGGCCTCCGACTCGATGAGCTGCTCTTCGGCCTTCCGTCGGCGGCGCTCGTGTCGGCGGACACCAGCCACTTCCTCGAACAGCGGGCGTCGCTCCTCGGGGCGAAGGGCCAGGGCCTGATCGACCATGCCCTGGCCGATGAACAGAAAGGCGTTGTCCGCGAGGTGCGCCGCGTCGAGGAGGTCGACCAGGTCGCGCAGGCGGATGCGCTGCTTATTGAGCAGGTACTCGTTCTCACCGCTGCGGAACAGGCGCCGCCCGAACTCGAGCACCTGGAAGTCGACGGGCAGCAGGCCATCGCCGTTGTCGAGCACGAGCGTGACGTCGGCCATGCCCTGGGCGGCCCGTTTCTCGGATCCCGCCCAGATCACGTCCTCGGCCTTGCGCGAGCGGAGGGCCCGACCCTGCTCCCCGAGTGCCCAACGCAGGGCGTCGGCGAGATTGCTCTTGCCGGAACCGTTGGGGCCGACCACGGCGCTGATGCCGCCGCCGAACTCGACGTTCGTCCGCTCGGCGAACGACTTGAAGCCCTGGACCCTGAGCGCGAGGAGCCGCGCCGGAGCGAGAGCGCCGTCGATCATGCCGGACGATGGCCGTCGAATCGGGAGGCGCGCTCAGCGGCACGCTGGGCGCGGATCTGCTCGATAGCCTGAGCCGCGGCGGCCGTCTCGGCGGTCCGCCGCGATGGGCCCTCGCCCACGCCCAGGACATCACCGTCGATCCAGACCTCGACCCGGAACGACTTCTCGTGGTCGGGCCCGGACGCCTCCACGAGGCGGTAATCCGGCCGCTCGCCGGACCGTCGCTGGGTGTACTCCTGCAGGCGCGACTTCGGGCTCTTGAGCGACAGGACGGGCGCTTCCAGGGCGATCTCGGGCTCGGCCAACGCCAGCAGCCAGGCCCGCACGCGCTCGTACCCGAGATCGAGGTACAGCGCCCCGGTCAGGGCCTCGAAGGAGGAGGCGAGAAGCGACGGCCGTCGACGACCGCTCCGCTGTGACTCGCCTTCGCCGAGTAGCACCTCGCGGCCGAGGTCGATGCGGTTGGCCAGCCGGGCCAGGCCGGTCGTCGACACGATGTGGGCACGTCGCGCCGACAGCGCGCCTTCGTCGTCGTCGGGGTGGCGGGCGTACAACGCCTCGGAGATCGACAGGTTCACCACGGCGTCGCCGAGGAACTCGAGTCGTTCGTTGTGGCCGCGCGCCAGGTCCGGATGCTCGTGCAGCCAGCTGGAGTGGACGAGGGCCTGCTCCAGCAGATCCAGGTCACGGACCGGAAGGCCCAATCGCTCCGCGACGGCCTGTCCGGGACGCACCGCGGACGGGGCCGACGATGGGTTAGGAGGCGTGCTCGTCGATGTAGTCGACGGCGTCCTGGACGGTCCGGATCTTCTCCGCATCCTCGTCCGAGATCTCGGTCCCGAACTCCTCTTCGAGGCTCATGATCAACTCGACCAGATCGAGCGAGTCGGCATTCAGGTCATCGACGAACGACGCTTCGGGCTTGACCTCATCCTCGTCGGCGCCGAGCTGCTCGACGACGATCTTCTTGAGCCGGTCGTACGTTGTGGCCACTGACTCCCTCCTCGGAGCTGGGTGCGGGGGAGATGGTGCCGAGCACACCGTTCATCAGACGGCGCATCGGCTCTCCGCTGTAGATGCGTGCCAGCTCGACCCACTCGGCGATGGCCACCCGGGTCGGCGTCGCGGAGTGTAGCACCTCACCGAGGGCGGTTCGGAGCAGCGCACGGTCCATCCTGGCCAGCCCGGTGACCGGATATCGGGGTGCCACGTCGCCGATCCTCGCGTCGATCGTATCGCGCTGCGACACCACCGCCAGGACCAGGCGACGGGCGAACTCGGCTGCCGTCGGGTCTCGCTCGACGTCGGTCAGATGGCGCTCGAGGATGGACTCGGCCGTTCGCTGGCCGAAATCGGCTTCGAAGATCGCGGCGAGCGCGAGTCGACGTCCCGTCCGACGTCCGCGCCGCCGATCAGCCTCCGACACCATCGACGATGACGGTCACCGCCTCGAGGTCGAGCCCCAGCAGCCGCTCGACGGTCGCCGCCACAGCCGTCCGGACCTGGGCGGTCAGCGGGCCGAGCGCGTGACCAGGACGCGCGATGATCCGCAACCGGACGACGACGCGATCGTCGACGACCCGGACCTTGACCGGCGACCCCGCCAGCCATGCCCGCCACGCGGTTCCGCCGTAGCCGACCCGCGCGACACCCGGGACTTCGAAGGCCGCCGTCCGGACGAGCTCGGCGATGACCCCCTTGCCGACCGTCAGTTCCGGACCGCTCACCCTGCCACCTCCTCGACCGAGGGCGCCCCATCGGCCCCGGTGCCCAGCTGCGCCAAGCGGGCATTGTCCGCCGCGAGTGCCTCGGCGATGAGCTGCGGCACGTTCGCCCGGGCCGTCCTGGCCGCCACCTCGCACGCGAACCCGATCATGCGACGCCTCGCGCTGCCGTGGGTGATGATGACCGTCCCCTTGACGCCGAGCAATGGCGAGCCGCCCTGGGTCTCGTAGTCGAATATCGCGCGGATGCGAGCGATGCCCGGTCGCATGAGCAGGTAGGCGAGCCGGCCTCGGAGCGAGCGGCGGAACTCGGCCCGCCACAGGTCGAAGATGAAGGTCGACAGGCCTTCGAAGAACTTGATCGTCACGTTCCCGGCGACCGCGTCCGTGACGACCACGTCGGCCTTGGCGAGGGCGAGGTCACGCCCCTCCACATTGCCGACGAAGCGCAGCGTCGACGCGTCGAGCAGCTCCGTCGCCCGCTGGATCCGTGCGTCGCCTTTGCCTTTCTCCTCGCCGATGCTCAACAGAGCGACGCGGGGATCCGCGACGCCCAACACCTTCTCGGAGAAGATGGCCCCCATCCGGGCGTACTGGGCCAGGTTCTCGGGCGTCGAGTCGGGGTTCGCCCCGATGTCGATGAGCACGAGCGAGCCGGTCTCGGTGACGATCTGGACGGCCAGGCCGGGTCGATCGACGCCGGGCAGTCGACCGAGGCGCAGGATCGCCGCCGCCATCCCGGCACCGGTGTGACCGGCGGTCACGACGGCATCCGCCTCGCCGCGCTTGACGAGGTCGGTCGCGACGAGGATCGAGGCGTCCTTCTTCTCGCGAAGGGCCTGGGCCGGGTGCTCGTCCATCCCGACGACCGAGCCAGCGTGCGCGATCCGGACGTTGGCTGGCAGCTCTCCCGCGAGGCGGGCCACGGTCGGCGTGTCACCGACCAGGATCAGCTCGTCGTCGGGCTGGGCGCGAGCGTAGGCGAGGACGCCCGGGATGACCTCGGCGGGACCGTGGTCGCCGCCCATCGCGTCGACGGCGACGCGGACCACCGGATCAGCGAGCGGGACTGTCGTCACCGCCCGTGCTGGCCGGCTTGGGCGGCACGGCCAGACGGCCCTGGTAGTAGCCGCAGTTGGGGCAGACGCGGTGCGGCAGCTTCATCTCGTGGCAGTGCGGGCACTCCTCGAGATCGGGCAGGTCGATCGCCAGATGCGAGCGGCGCTCGCCCTGGCGGGCGTGCGAGACGCGTCGCTTGGGTACACCCATGGGGTCGTGGGCTCCTTGTGTCGTTCAGTCGTGTCGCGCGGTCGCGCTCGCGCCGTCCATCGGTGAGGCGCTGCGCATCATGAGCGCGGGTCGCGCCGACGGCGGAGTCTACCCCGAAACGGGGTCGGCCGTTCCTGCCGGGGCACGGGTGCAGGTAGCCCGGGTCAGTCGGCCAGGGGCACGGCGCCGCGCACCGTCACGGCCTCGCGCCCGTATCGGTAGCCGAGCCGTTCGTTCAGGGTTCGCATGTCGACGTTACCCTCCTGCGTCCAGGTGTAGACCTCGCGGATGCCGTGCTCGGCCGCGGTGTGCAGCGTCAGCCGCTTCAGCGCGCTCGCCAGGCCCCGTCGACGCCACCGCCGAGCGACCCCGGTGAACGCCTGCTCGCTCCGATCCGGCCGGTCCGGATCGAACACCAGCCCGGCGCAACCGACCACCTGGTCGCCGTCGAGCGCGACGAACGTCGCCTCGGGCCAGGTCAGCCACTCCCGCTCCCACTCCCGCCGCGGCACGACCACCGGACGGTGGGTCGCCATGTCGCCGATGGCCTCGAGTGCGAACGGATCGTAGGCGCGCGACCAGACCTCGGGCCGTTCCGCGACCGTCACGATCGCGATCCCGTCCGGCACCGCCGGCTCGGGTTCGTCGCCGATCGTGCGCACCTGCTCGACCTGGCGATCGACGCCACGGAAGCCGAAGCGCTCGGCGAAGGCGAGCGAACCGGCGTCCTCCACGATCGATCCCGCTTCCGTGAACCCGTGGGCCACGGCGTGACCAGCCAGGGCGCGGAGCAAGGCGGTGCCCACCCCGCGACCGCGCGCCGCCGGCACGACCCTCGGATGCAGCGCGGCGTACTCGAAGCTCGACCGGTTGCTCAGCCCGGAGCCCACGACCTGCCCATCGAGGACGGCGAGCAGGTGCACCGTCTCGTCGGTCGCGGTCGATCGGATCTCCTCGACGGACACGGCTCGTTCATCGGGCAGGACCGCGAGGCGCACCCGGCGCCACGCTTCGAGGTCTGCATCGGTGGTCGCGACTCTGATCACCAGGCCCGATAGACCGATCATTCCGGACGGAAGGCCTTGAGGGCCTCGAGTCTCGGATCGATGTCGTCCTCGGGATGATCATGGACGCCCTCATCGAGTGGCAGACCGCACACCGCGCAGAGGCCGGGGCAGTCGGGGCGGTCGAGCGGGGCGATCGGCTCGGCGAGCGAGATCGCATCACGGACCGATGGCTCGAGATCGACCTCGTGATGGTCGGTCAGGCGCAACGCCTCGGGCTCGTCGGCCGTACCGACGGGGCGCCCCGTTGCGAGGTCGATCGACGGCAGGTACTCCTCGTCCAGGTCGATGTCGATCGGGGTGGTCAGTGGTCGCAGACAGCGAGCACATTCGCCGGCGAGCTCCGTCACGAGGCGAGCATGGGCGATGATGCCGCGGTTGGTGCGCGTGAGGCGGACCCGGCCGCTGATCGGTTCCGCCAGCAGCAGGTCGTCCGGCAGATCGATCCGCACGTCGCTGACCTCGTGGATCCGCTCGGTGCCGAGGCCGTCGGCCAGGAGTCCCGCCACGTTCCAGACCAGCGGCCCGTCGACCGGACGACCGGTCATCGCCGCCACGTCATCGTTGGGCGGGCGCCGCTGCGTCCTCCGCCTCGTCGTCCCACTGGTCATCGTCGACATACTCGCCGGCGAGCTCGCCAGCTGACACATCCGTCGGAGCGATCAGCGAGGCGCGTCGATCGTCGAGCAGATCGAGGCCCTTGCGGATGCTCTGCAGGGTCTGCTGCACGTCGCCTTCCAGGCCCCGGAGGACGCCGACCGCGTATTCGTCGGCCCCAGCCCGGATCCGGTCGGCGTCCACGTGGGCGTCATCGATGATCCGCTGGCTCTCGGCATCGGCCGCCTGGGTGAGCCCACGCTCGTCGATGAGGAACGCCGCTTGCTCCTGGGCCCGGCCGACGATGCGCTCCGCTTCTTCCTGCGCCTTCTCGATGATCCGTTCGCCCTCGGAGTTGATCCGTTTGGCGGCCCGCACTTCCTCGGGAACGGCCACGCGCAGTTCGTCGATGAGCCCGAGGGCGGCGTTCTGATCGACCACGACATTCGTCGTGAGCGGCAGTTTCTTGCCATTGGCGATCAGGGATTCGAGGCGCTCGACGAGGAAGATGATGTCGATCTCGGTGGTCCTCCTGCGGCCGGATTATCGCACGGGCCGGTCGGTCAGCGACGCTCGAGCGCCGTGCGCAGGGCCGTCGCAGCCGCCGGCGGGATCATGGTCGAGACGTCCCCGCCGAACGAGGCGATCTCCTTGACCAGGCTCGAGCTCACGTAGCTGTTCGCGGCCGACGTCATGAAGAACACGGTGTCGACGCTCGGGCCGAGGACCCGGTTGTTGTGGGCGAGCTGGAGCTCGGTCTCGAAGTCGCTGATGGCTCGCAGCCCACGGACGATGGCCTGCGCCCCGCGCTGGCGAGCGAAGTCGACGGTGAGCCCGTCGAAGGAGGCGACCTCGACCCGCTCGGCGACCGACGGACGATCGGCCAGGGCCGCCCGGATGACCGCGATCCGGTCCTCCACGGTCAGCAGCGGGGCCTTCCGGGGGTTGGCGAGGACCCCGATCACGACCGTGTCGAAGACCGCGGAGGCCCGTTCGACGATGTCGAGGTGGCCGTTGGTGATCGGGTCGAACGAGCCCGGGTAGACCGCGACGCTCATGCGACCTCCGTGCGGCGGTAGAAGGTCAACGTCGTCTCGCCGAAGCGACGTTCCCGCTCCGATGCTAGCAGCCCGATCCGTGCCGGCGGCGCGCTGCGCCAGAAGTGCTTGGCGACGACGCGGGCGCCGGGATCCAGCAGGCGCCCGACCGACTCGAGGGTGCTGACCAGGAGACGGTCGTCCGCATACGGCGGATCGATGAACGCGAGATCGAATGGCGGCTCGGCATCGCGAGCGGGCTCGGTCAGCCACGCGCCGACGTCGGCGCGCACGATGGTCGCCCGACCGGGCGAGCCCAGGCCCGTCCGTTCGAGGTTGGCCGCGATGACCCGGACGGCTCGAGCGTCGCGGTCGACGAACGTGGCCGCGGCGGCCCCACGCGACAGCGCCTCGATGCCGGCCGCGCCGCTGCCCGCGAACAGGTCCAGGAATCGGCTGGCACGCAGGTCGGGTCCCAGGATCGCGAACGCGGTCTGTTTGACCCGGTCGGCCAGCGCGCGCGTCTCAGGCCCCACGCCCTGGAGCCGGATCGATCGGGCGGTCCCGGCGATGACCCGCCCCGCGTCAGGCATCGGGCGTCGACCGTCCGGGTGGCGGAGCGGACTGCCGGCGGGAGCGACGGTCCCCACGGGTTCGTCCATCAGGCATGAGGTGCATCGCAGCGGGGCCGACCCGACCGGTGCATGTCGGGCGAAGGCGGTCGTCCGGAGCATCCCGGCCCGCGCCGATGCGACGGGCCCTCACGAGCCGCTCGCCGGATCCGCGGTGGCGAGATGGCGGAGCCAGCCTGTGCGCAGTTCGCGGGCGAGCGGCTCGAGTTCCGGCCGGCCGGCGTCCAGGGCGCCCTCCGCGTCGAGCAGGCGCTCCGCGGCGGATCGTGCGCGCACCGCGAGCTCGCGGTGATCGATCCGGGTCAGCGATGCGACCCGCAGACCCGGCAGTCCACTCTGGACATACCCCAGCACGTCGCCCTCCCGGCGGAGCTCGAAGTCCCGTTCGGCCAGCTCGAAGCCGTCGGTCAACTCGGCCGCTGCCTTGAGCCGGGCAACGGCTGTCTCGTCGGTCGCGTCCGAGACCAGGACGCAGAACGATTCAGCCGTCCCGCGGCCGACCCGGCCCCGGAGCTGGTGGAGTTGGGCCAATCCGAACCGGTCGGCGTTCTCGATGATCATCATCGTCGCCTCCGGCACATCCACGCCGACCTCGATGACTGTCGTTCCGACGAGCACCTCCAGGTCGCCGTCGCGGAATCGCGACATCTCCGCGTCCCGTTCGGCGGGCTTCATGCGGCCGTGGACGAGCCCGACCCGGAGCGGCGCCAGCATCAGGCCCAGACGCTGGGCCTCGGTCTCGGCCGCCACGGCCCCTGACGCACTCCCGTCGTCGATCCCCTCGCTGCCCTCCTCGATGAGGGGCACGACCACGAAGGTCCGATGGCCGGCGGCGGCTTCGTCGCGCACCTTCGCCCACGTCGGCTCCAGCCGGTCGGGCGTCCGGATGCCGGTCCGGATCGCGATACGACCCGACGGCGGCGTCCGCAGGTCCGACACGTCGAGATCCGCGTACAGGACCTGGCCGAGCGTGCGGGGGATGGGGGTGGCGGTCATCAGCAGGACATGCGGCGTCACGTCCCCCCCTGCCTTCGCCTCGAGCTGGCTGCGCTGCTCGACCCCGAATCGGTGCTGCTCGTCGACGATGGCCAGCCCGAGGCGAGCGAACGAGACCGATTCGCTGAAGAGGGCGTGCGTCCCGACGATGACCGACGCCTGGCCCGAGGCGATGAGGTCGTTGGCATGCGACCGGTCGCGGGCGTTCAGCGAGCCCGTCAGCAGCAGCACGTCGACGCCGGCCGGCTCGAGCAATGCGCCGACCGTATCGCGATGCTGCCGGGCCAGCAGGTCGGTCGGGGCAAGCAGGGCCGCCTGGAACCCGCCGATCGCCGCAGCCGCCAGGGCGTACGCGGCGACCGCGGTCTTCCCCGAGCCGACGTCGCCTTGCAGGAGGCGGAGCATCGGGATCGATCCGGCGAGGTCGGCGCGGACATCCCCGATCGCGGCCTCCTGGTCCGCGGTCAGCGCGATCGCCGACCCGACCCTCCTGCCGATCGTGGTGACCAGCCCGGCCCGGATCCGCACATCGGTCGCATCGTCCACCTCGATCCGAGGTGCCCGGTCCCGACCGCGTGCCCGCCGGCGACCGACCATCCCGACCTGGAGAGCCAGCAGCTCGTCAAAGGCCAGCCGGCGAAGGGCCGCGTCACGTCCCTCGAAGGTCTCCGGGTAATGGGCCGACTCGAGCGCCGCGGCGATCGGCTCGAGGCCCTCATCGTTGCGGAGGTCCCCGGGCAGGTACTCCGGGTAGTGGTCACCGGCTCGATCGAGCGCCTCGCGGATCGCCAGCCGCAGGCGAGCGGCGGTCAACCCCGCCGTCAGCCGGTAGACCGGCACGATCCGCCCGGCATGGAGGACGTCGCCGGCGCCCTCGATAGCCTGGAACTCGGGATTGTCGATCGTCAGCGCCCGGCCGAATCGTTTCAGCCGGCCCGAGACCACGATCTCCTGGCCGACCCGCAGCCGGCGCTCGATGAAGCGGCGACCGAACCACGTCGCATCGATCTGGCCGGTGTCGTCACGCAGTCGAGCGATCGTCCGCTGGACGCGCCGTCGCCACGACGCCTCGACCCGGACATCTTCGACACGGACGCGCGCCGATACGACGGTCCCCTCCTCCGCCCACACGAGATCGCCGAGATGCGACAGCTCGCGAAGGTCGTCGTACCGGCGGGGCAGGTGGAACAGCAGGTCCCGAACGTCATACCAGCCGAGGCGGATCCCAGCCCGCCGGAGCAGTGCCGCCGCGGTCAGCCCGGAGCCGGCGAGCGAGGTCGAGAGTAGCTCGACCGGGTCCGTGGGGGGTGGCGGGGCGGCCGGCCGCGTCCGAGCCGCGCCCCCGGTCCGTGGCATGACGAGTGGCCTACTCGGCCGAGATGAGGTAGCGGTAGAACGGCTGGCCGCCGTGCCGGACTTCGACCTCGATGCCGGGCACCACTCGACCGATCTGGCGAGCCACGGCCTCCGTCTCGGCCAGGTCCGCGCCGTCGCCATAGAACACCGTCACGAGCTCGAAGCCAGGCCGCAGCGCGCTGATCGCGGCGATGACGGCCTTCGAACGGTCGTTGTCGACGGCGATCAGGCCGTCGTCCGGATCGAGGGCGATCGTCTGGCCGCGCTTGACCTTGCGGCCGCCGATCGTCGCGTCGCGGACGGCCTCGGTGACGACCATGGTCTGGATCGACCGTCCGGCCTCGGTCATCGGCCCGACGTTGGCCGCGGCATCCTGGCCCGGGTCCAGCGCCAACAGTGCCGCAAAGCCTTCCGCGGCGTTGCGCGTCGGCACCACCTGGACGGGACGGTCGCTCATCGCCGCGACCTGTCGAGCGGCCAGGACGACATTCGGGTTGTTGGGCAGGAGGAGGACCTCGCTGCCGGCGACGCGCCCGACCGCCTCGAGCAGCTCGCCGGTGCTCGGGTTCGCCGACTGACCCCCGTCGACGACGGACGCGACGCCGAAATCCCGAAAGATCGCGGCCAGCCCGTCGCCCGCCGTCACGGCGATGACCGCCAGCCGGGGCAGGTCGGCGGGTGAACCGCGTCCGTTGTCCGAGGCGTGCCCGCCACTCGGGCGGGCCAAGCTGGCTTCCGACGGCGCGGGCGGGGCCGCCCCGGTGAATTCGGCCGCCCGCTTCTCGCGCAGATCCTTGGCCTGGTTGTCCAGGTTCTCGACCGTGATCAGGCTGAGGTTCCCCAGGGTCAGCCCGTAGCCGACCACGAGATCCGGACGGTCGTTGTGGACGTGGATCTTCAGCGCCCGGCCGTCGCCGGCCACGAGCACGGACTCACCGATCGATTCGAGGTGCTCCCGGATCGCATCGACATCGAGCGGAGCGTGCCCGCTCGCGCGGAGCAGGAACATCGTCTCGTAGCCGAAGCCCTCGTCGGCCCGGGCGACCAGCGTCGATGGCTTCGCGGCGGCCGCCTCTCGTCGGATCCCGCTGACCGGGGCCCGGCCGGCCAGGTGGAGCAGGGCGCCCTGGAACAGCCGGTACAGGCCCTGACCGCCGGAATCGACGACGCCCGCTTCGCGCAGGATCGCGAGCAGGCTCGGGGTCCGGGCGACCGCCTTCTCGGCCGCGGCCAGCGTGGCGCCCAGCACGACCTCGATATCGGAGTCGCGTTCTGCGGTCTCGACGGCGCCCGCGGCGGCCTCGCGGATGACCGTGAGGATCGTCCCCTCGACGGGTTTCGCCACGGCGCCATACGCGGTCCGTGCGCCCTCGCTCAGCGCGTGGGCAAGGTCCAGGCCGTTGAACCGCTGCTTGCCCCCGAGTGCCTCCGCCATACCCCGGAAGATCTGGCTGGTGATGACCCCGGAATTGCCGCGCGCGCCCATCAGCGCTCCGAAGCTGATCGCCGCCGCGATGCGATCCGCGGGTTGGCCGGCGACGGCGTCGGCTTCCTCCAGGGCCGCGGTGACGGTCGCCAGCATGTTCGAGCCGGTGTCGCCGTCCGGCACGGGATAGACGTTGAGCCCGTTGATCTCGTCGACATGCGCTTCGAGGTTCGCGACCGCCGCCCGGAAGGCCCCCAGCAGGCCCTCGCCATCGCAGGCCCGTCGGGCCATCTAGGCGACGTCCGTGCCGCTGTCGGCCAGTTCGTGGGGCCGCGCCGGCGCCGCGGGCAGGGCCGCCGGGGGGGCCGGGAGCGATCCGCCGGCGGGCACGTGCAGCCCATCGACGTGGATGATCAGCCGGCGCACATCGCGATCGAGCGCCCGCCGGAGCGCATAACGGATGGCCGAATCGACCTGACGGGCCACTTCGGCGACCGGCACCCCCATGGCGACCGTGATGTCGAGCTCGATGTCGATGCCGCCGTCGAGCCGGACGGAGAGGCCGGGGCGGCCGAGCCCGGCCCACTCGATGAGGCGACCGAGTGGTCCGCCGGCGAATCCGGTCACGCCGTACGAGCCGAGGGTGGCCGTGCGGACGATGTCACGAAGGGCTCGACCGGTGACGAGCGAACGGCCGGGCGTCGGTCGGATGGCCACGCTAGCTGGGTCCTCCCTCGAGGGCGCCTGCGGCGGGGTGGCCGGCAGCGTGTGCTATAGTACCGCCCCGCTCGGGCCGCTCGGCCCGATGCCCTCTTCCCGTGAACCCAGCCTGAGGAATCGCATGGCCCGCTCCTGCGCGATCTGCGGCAAGGTGTCGATGGGCGGCTTCAACCCGCAGTCGTCGGGGATGAACCGTGTTCGAGCCCACCGCCGCATGCAGCCGAACCTGCAGCCGCTCGTCATCTCGCAGCGCGGCGTACCGACGAAGGCGCTCGTCTGCACCCGCTGCCGCCGCACGCTGCTCAAGGCGTCCAAGTAACCGGGGCGGGGTCGCGACCCGGGCCATCCGCCCAGGTCGCTAGCGGTCCGCTGTATCGAGCCAGATCGTGAACGGGCCGTCGTTGACGAGCTCGACCCGCATCTCGGCACCGAACCGACCCGTCGCCACCTCCACGCCGAGCGCTCGGAGCGCGTCCGCGAACCGCTGATACACGCGTTCCGCCTGGTCGGGCGGCGCGGCGCCGGTGAAGCCCGGCCGGCGACCCCGGCGGGTGTCCGCGAACAGCGTGAATTGCGAGATCACGAGGGCGCTGCCCCCGACGTCGAGCAAGGACCGGTCGGTGCGGCCCAGGTCATCCCGGAAGATCCGGAGCTGGGCGACCCGCTGTGCCAGCGCGTCGGCGGTTTCGTCGTGATCGTCCGGCCCGACCCCGAGCAGGACGACCAGCCCCTCGCCGATCGACCCGACGACCGCGTCATCGGGTCGGATGCGCACGGACGCCCCGGTGGTCCGCTGGAGCAGTGCCCTCACCCGGGCGCCGTGAACGAGGCCCGCCAGCGATCCGCCTCATCGAGCAGCCGGTCGCGAGTCGACCGGTGGTGGTCGATCACGTGGGCCTCGACGGTCGTCGGTACCAGCAGGTCGTAGTCGCGAACCCCGTCCGGATTCATCTGCCCCTCGCCGCGCAGCATGATCACCGGGATGCCGGTCGCCTCGATCTCGTCCATCAGTCGATGGGCGAGGTGCTTGGGCAGCGTCGCGAACAGCGACATCTTGTCGCGTGGGATGGGCGGTTCGCCGCCATTCGGGCCGTACTGGTAGCCCTCGTCGGCCAATGCCCGGATGAGCCGGATCTCGCGGGCCATGTCGCGGCCGGGGACGAACAACGCGGAACCCGCGACGTACACGTCGACACCATGCGACCCCGCGAATTCCGCGGTCTCCCGGTTGAGTCCGCCGTCGACGTGGATCTCGCCCCCGTACAGCTTGTGCTCGAGGATGCGCCGCGCTGGCCCGGCCTTGGCGGCGAGCGTGTCGCCCAGGAACGCCTGACCGCCGAAGCCCGGTTCCACGGTCATGATCAGCACGATGTCGAGGAGCTCGGCGTACGGCTCGAGGGCGTCGATCGGGGTGCCGGGTCGGACCGATAGCCCGGCGGCCCGGCCCGCAGCGCGGATGGCGCGCAACGTCGGCTCGAGGGGTTCCTGGATCTCGACGTGAACGGTGATCGAGTCGCAGCCAGCCTCGATGAACTCGTCGAGGTAGCGGCTCGGCTCGCTCATCATCAGGTGCGCGTCGAACGGCAGGGTCGTCCGCGGGCGGAGGGCGCGGATCGTCTTGGGCCCGAACGTGATGTTGGGCACGAAGTGCCCGTCCATGACGTCGAGGTGGACCCGGTCCGCACCGGCCTTGGCGACCCGGCGCACCGCGTGGGCCAGGTTGCCCAGGTCCGCATCGAGGATGCTGGCGGCGATCCGGGCCCGACCAGTGCCCATCGCTACTCGCCCGCCCCGACGCCCGCCGGCAGCGCCTCGTGGCTGCGCTCGCCGCGCAGAGCGGCGGCGCTCTCGCGCTCCAGCCTGGCTCGGCGCCGCGCGACGGCGGGTGCGGGTGGCTCCCCGGCATGCTCCGCGGCGAGCTGGCCGCAGGCGGCACCGACCTCCTGACCGCGGTTGCGGCGGACCGTCACCCCGATCCCCGCGTCGCGCAGCGATCCGGCGAATCGCTCGATGACCGGCATGGGACTGGCGACCCAGGGCGTGTGGGCGACGGGGTTCATCGGGATGAGGTTGACGTGGGCGTGGTCGCCGCGCAGGAGGTCGGCGAGCGCCTGTGCGTCCTGATCGGTGTCGTTCACGCCGCCGATCATGGTGATTTCGTAGGAGATGCGCCGCCCGGTGGCCCGGGCGTGATCGCGTGCTGCCGCGACGACCTCGGCGACCGGCCAGCGCCGGTTGAGCGGCACCAGCACGTCGCGCAACGCATCCCGCGCGGCATGGAGGGAGATGGCGAGGGTGAACTGCGGGCCGAGCGCGGTCAGCCGGCGGATGCCCGGCACCACCCCGGACGTCGAGACCGTGATGTGCCGCGCCCCGAGCCCGAATCGGGCTGGATCGTTCAGCGCCGCGACCGCCTCGAGCACCCGATCGAGGTTGAGCAGTGGCTCGCCCATCCCCATGAAGACGATGTTGGTGAGGTGCCGGCCGTCGACGGCCAGGCGCCGCTGGGCGTACCGGGCCTGATCCACGATCTCGGCGACCTCGAGATCGCGCCCGAAGCCCAGCTCCCCGGTCGCGCAGAACGGGCAGCCGACCGCGCAGCCGGCCTGGCTCGAGATGCACAGCGTGTGTCGCTCCCGCGAGCTCCCCCGCGCCGGGTAATGCATCAGCACCGACTCGATCAGCGCGCCGTCGGCGAGTCGATGGAGGGCCTTCTCGGTCGCTCCCCCGTCGGCGAGGCGGATCTCGGTATCGGTGACCGTGTCCAGCGCGAAGTCGCGCTGGAGGGCTGCCCGCAGATCGACAGGTAGCGTGCGCGCCTGGGACGGATCGGTGATGCCGCCGTCCGCCCACACGGCGTCGGCGATCTGCCGGGCACGGTAGGCCGGCTCGCGCTGGGCAGCGACCCAGCCGGCCAGGTCGGTCGGCGTGACGCCGGAGATGCCCGGTCGAGCGTGGGTGGTCACGACACGATGCTAGCGCCGACGATCGACGGTCGGCCCCGCATGAAGGCATCCCACGGCATGCGCGTCCCGCCCGCCGGCTGGACCTCCACCAGGGCGAGTCGCTCGCCGGAGGCGACGCCGAGCCCGCGGCGGTCGAACAGCCCGGGCCCCGGGGCGGCGGGGTCCGATTCCGGCGTCGCGGCCCACACGATCAGACGACCGAGCGGCGTCTCCACGTACGAGCCAGGCCAGGGCTGGAGGGCTCGGACCTGGCGCTCCAGGGCGATCGCCGA
This sequence comes from Candidatus Limnocylindrales bacterium, assembly GCA_035688805.1. GTDB lineage: Bacteria > Chloroflexota > Limnocylindria > Limnocylindrales > CSP1-4 > SPCO01. Next base: position 32,803 of record DASSMQ010000148.1, on the reverse strand, counting down.
GCGCGTCGGATCGAGGCGGCCATCCGATCGATGCAGGGGCCGGGTCTGGGTGGCGCCCTCGCTCGGCTGGGGCACCGGGACGCGCTCGCCGGCGAGCCAGCCGGGGAGCGTCGAGGACAACAGATCGGCGGCGGATCCGGCGAGCCTCGCTTCCAGCTCCGGCGTCGTCTCGTCGCCACGGAGTGGCGATGGTTCGATCGCGACGATGGGGCCCGTGTCGAGGCCGTCGTCCATCCGCATCAGGCTGACGCCGGTCTCGGTATCACCGGCGAGGATCGTGGCCGGGATCGGGCTCGCCCCGCGGTGGCGCGGCAATAGCGACGGGTGCAGGTTCAACGCACCGTAGCGCAGCCCGAGCAGCGCTGTGGGCACGATCTGCCCGTAATCGGCCAGGACGAGCAGATCCGGCCGGAGCGAGAGGAGCTCGGTCACGGATCCCGGTGCCCGCAGTCGCGGTGGGGTCTGGATCGGAACGCCGAGCTCCTCGGCGAGGTCATGGATCGGCGTGCGTCGTGGCGACCCGTGCCGACCAGCGGGGCGGGGCGGCGCGGTCACGACGCCGACCAACTCGACGTCGGGCAGCGCCGCCAGGCGGCGCAGGCTCGGCTCAGCGAAGCCGCCGCTGCCGAGGAAGACGGTCCGGACCGGGCCACCGGTCACGCCAAGGCGCTCGTCGCCTCGCGGACCTCCTCGTCCTCCTCATCGCCCCGCCCGACCGGGATCAGCTCATCCATCGAGTCGAGATAGTCGATATAGAGCTTGCCCTGCAGATGGTCGAGCTCGTGCTGGAGGGCGCGGCCGAGCAAGCCCGAACCCGCGACCTTGATCTTCTTGCCATGCCGGTCCTGGGCCACCACCCAGACCTTCTCATGGCGGTTCACGTAGGCGACGTAGCCCGGGATCGACAGGCAGCCCTCCAGATCGCGGTCGTCGCCGGCCGCTCGGACGATCTTGGGATTCACCAGCTCATAGAGATGATCCTCGACCTCGACGACACAGGCCTGGAGCGCCTCGCCCAGCTGGGGCGCGGCAAGGCCGACACCCGGTGCGTCTCGCATCGTGTGCGCGAGGTCGTCGAGCAGCTCGTGCAGGTACTTGCCGAAGGCGTCCACCGGCTGGCCCTTCAGGCGCAGCCGCGGATCGCCGAGCAGCACGATGGGTCGGACCGACATCAGAGGGGCGGATTGTCCTCGGCGATATCGCGCGCTGCGTCCGTCGCCGCGTCGGTGGCCGTGTCGACCGCGTCCTTGGCCTTGTCGACAGGGGATCCGCCCACGCTGTCGCGCAGGTCGGCGGCCCACGTCCGGGACTTCTCGGCGAGCTTGCCGCTCGCGTCGGCCGTCACTTCGCCGGCGCGCTGGACGAGCGGGACGGCCTTGTCGGCGGCCACGGCGACCAGCTCGGCCGCTTTGGCCGAGATCTCGCGAACCGTGGGCGCGGCCTTCTCGGCGAGGTCCTCGACCACGTCGCGCAGCTGGTCGAACATCTCGTTCGCCTTGGCAGAGGCGTTGGCGGCGGCGTCGCCAGCGGCCCCGCTCGTGGTGTCGGCACCGGCAGCGCTCGAGAAGCCGGCGTCGCGGGGCCCTTCGGCGGGCTCGGCGTGGCTTGGGTTCAAGTCATCGGTCATGGTGGTTCTCCTGTGCACGTGCGAAGCGCATCCTCGCACGAACCGGCGGGAAAGGCACGCGCGCCGGTCGGCCGTCCTATCATCGGTGGATCAGTCCCGCGAGGAGGTGGATGATGGCTGCGGCGCAGTGGACGTTGGCCGACCTCGAGCCGGCCCAGCTCGACCTCGTGCATGAGGCGGAACGGACACTCGACACGGACGTGGTCCTAGCCTACGCACCGACCCGGTGGGGCACGATCGACCCCGAGGCGGTGGGCGTGGGACTCGCCCCGGTCGACCTCGAGGCAAGCCAGCTCGAATGCCTCCAGGGCCTCGAGCGGATGGTCGGTGGCGTGCTCGTCGCCTACCGACTGACCGTCGACTGAAGGCCGCCGCTCAGAGCAGCGATTCGGGGTCCACGTCCACCGACCACGGTGGGCCCGGATCGGGGCCCAGGACGGCCAGCGGGTCGTCGCCGCGAAGCACGAGGTGGAACCGCCAGCGGTCGTTGCGGCGGGCGATATAGGCCGGAGCGGGACCCATCACGGCAACGCCGTGGGCGGCGGCGCGGGCCCGCAGTCGATCGGCCATCGCCCGTCCCTCGGCCTCGGCCGCGTCTCGGTCCGGAAGCGCGACGGTCAGCTTGATGAGCGCTCCATAGGGTGGCGATCCGAACCGCCGGCGGGCCGCCAGCTCGTTCCGGTAGAACGCGTCGGCGTCGTCGGTGGCGACGGCCTGGATCACCGGGTGGTCTGGCTGGTACGTCTGCAGGATGGCTCGCCCGGGACGCTCGCCCCGTCCCGCCCGGCCGACCGCCTGGCTGAGCAGCTGGAAGGTCCGTTCCGCGGCACGCTCGTCGGGCAGGTTGAGCGCCACGTCCGATGACACCACCCCGACCAGGGTGACCGACGGGACGTCGAGCCCCTTGGTCACGAGACTCGTCCCGACCAGCACGTCGACCCGACCCTCCGTGAACGCATCGACGACCCGTTCCGCGGCTCCCCGGCGCGCCGCCACATCCCGGTCGAGACGGGCAACGCGCAACGCCGCGTGCGCGGATCGGACCTCGCGCTCGACCCGTTCGGTGCCGCCACCGAGGTAGCGGATCCGCGGTGAGCCACAGTGCGGGCAGCGGGTCGCCAGCGGGCTGGCTCGGCCGCAGTGGTGGCAGCGCAACGTCGTGCCCGCCTGGTGGTATACGAGCGGTCGCTCGCAGTCGGGGCAGACCTGGACGTATCCACAATCACGACACAGCACCACCGAGGCGCTACCTCGCCGGTTGAGCACCAGGATGGCCTGGTCCCCGGCAGACGTGTCGAGGGCGTCGAGCGCCGCGTCGAGCGGGCGAGACAGCAGGCCGCGGTTGCCGTCGGCCAGCTCCGCACGCAGGTCGACGACCTCGACGAGGGGCGCGCTGCCGCTCGGCCGGGTCGGCAGCGAGACCCGGTCATACGTCCCGTCCATCGCACGACCCAGACTCTCGACCGCGGGGGTGGCTGACCCGAGCACGACCGCCGCGCCCGCCAGCTCTCCGAGACGGATCGCCACGTCCCGGGCCTGGATCCTGGGCGTCCGGTCGCTCTTGTAGGCCGGGTCGTGCTCCTCGTCGACGATGACGATGCCGATGTCGCCCAGGGGAGCCACGACGGCAAGGCGAGTCCCGACGACGATGTCCACGTCGTCGGCCCGGATCCGCCGCCATTCGTCGGCGCGTTCCCCGTCGCCCAGGCCGGAGTGCACGAGGGCGACCCGTGCGTCGAGGTCGGCGCGGAGCCGATCGACGAGCGGCAGCGCCAGGGCGATCTCCGGGACGAGGACCAGCCCGGGACGGCCGAGCTCCAGCGACGCGGCCAAGGCCTCGACATAGATCGCAGTCTTGCCCGCGCCGGTGACACCGTGGAGCAGCAGCGGTCGAGGATCACGATCGCGGACCGCGCGTGTGGCGCGCTCCACCGCCGCGCCCTGGTCAGGCGTGAGCGCGGCGGTCGGAGGTCGGCCGCCCCGCGGGCCTGGCGGTCGCGCACCCAGCGGCCGACGGGGTCGCTCGCGCGCTTCGGTCTCGACCAGCCCGCGCTGGACGACGGACGCGACGGACGACGCCGCGTGGGGACCGATCTGCGCCGATCCGGCGCCATCGTCACCAGCGAGTGCCAGTTCCGCCAGGATCGCCACCTGGCGGGTTCCGAGCGCCCGCCCAGGCGGGCGTTCCCCCGCGGCGATGGCGTCGGCCGCCACCCGTCCCGCCTCCGTCAGGCGCAGCCAGCGCTCGTAGCGTGGTCCGCCGGACGCGCCGAGCAGGGTCCAATCGAGCGTGATGGCGCCACCTGCTTCCAGCGCATGGAGTCGACGCAGCAGGCCCGCTCGTCCGTCCGGTGCGGCCAGGTCCCGCGCCGGCCGCGGCCCACCCTCCAGCTGGGCGAGCAGATCGGCGTCGACCGGATCCGCGAGCGCGACGCGGTCCCCGTGGGGCGTCCGCTCGGCCACGAGCTCGAGTCGCTCGAGGAGCCCCGGTGGCAGCATCGAGCGGATGACCAGTGCCGGCGGAGCGAGATAGTGCGCGCTGATCCAGCGGGCGAGCGCGAGCTGGAGTCCCGGCAGCAGCGCGCCGTCGGCGCGGACCCGATCGATGACCGGTTTGATGTCGGGTCCGCCGCCGATCACGCTGTCCGGCGCCGCGTCCGCTGCCGCCAGAACGATCCCGAGTGCCTGGCGGCGGCCGAACGCGACGAGGACCGCCTCGCCGGGCTCGAGGTCGGCGAGCCGTTCGGGCACCTGGTACGTGTAGGGGCGTGCTCCCCCCGCCCCGGCCGCATCCACTGCCACCTCGACGAGATGGGCCGATCGCTCCGTCCCCACCTCCGGGCTCGATGGGTCAGCCGGCGGCCCGCTATCGAGGCCGAGCGTCACCGGTCGATCAGACGCGGACCCGACGGCCCGCATGCTCCGCGCGTTCCTGGGCCACGATGGCCTCGATCCGCTCCGCCGTCCGCTCGACCTGACCGGTCTCGTTGACCACGACGTGGTCGTAGTCGTCCTGGCGGGCGAGCTCGATCGCGGCGTTGCGCTGGCGGACCTCGAGCTCGTCAGCGGTCTCGGTCGCGCGCGCTCGCAGTCGCGCGAACAGCGCCTCGAGCGACGGCGGGATCACGAAGATGAGGACCGCCTCGGACACCTGCTCCTTTACGATCTGGGCGCCCTGCACGTCGATCTTGAGCATCGCGTCCCGACCGGCCGACAGCGCCTCGCGGACCTGCGCCCGCGGCGAGCCGTACCAGTTGCCGTGGACCTCGTTGGCCTCGAGGAACCCTCGGTCCGCGCGGATACGCAGGAACTCGTCGCGGCTGACGAAGTGGTAGTCGACCCCGTCGACCTCGCCGTCCCGTGGCGCCCGGGTGGTGACGGTCACGACCCAATGGCGGTGACCCTCGTGGCCCGCGGCGACCTCACGCCGGCGCATCGCATCGATGATCGTGTCCTTGCCGACACCGGAGGGGCCCGAGATGATCACGAGCATGGCGCCCGGGGCGCCGAGGATGACGTTGTCCGGGCGGCCCGGATCGTCGGAGACGTGGCCCGGCGCGAGCAGCACCGGGTCCTCGGTCGTCTCGCCGGTCATCGGGCCGCGCCCGCCAGGCGCAGTCGGTCGAGGACGACCGATAGCTCGGCCGGCAACGGCGCCGTGGCGCGGATCAGGTGCCCGTCGCCGGGTGCTGCCAGCTCGAGCCGCCAGGCATGGAGGAAGAGCCGATCCAACCCGTCGGGACCTCGACGCGACGTCCCGGTCCCATAGACCGGGTCGCCGGCCACGGGATGGCCGATCGCTTCCAGGTGGACCCGGATCTGATGGGTCCGCCCGGTCACGAGATCGAGCTCGAGCAGCGTCCATCCGGTGAACCGTTCCCGGACCCGATAGCCGGTGATCGACGGGCGACCGTCGGGGACGACCGCCATCCGCGTCCGGTGCTTCGGATCGCGGCCGACCGGGGCCTCGATCCGTCCGACCGCTGCGGCCACCTCCCCGGCAACCAGCGCCTGGTACGTCTTGCGGATGCGTCGCGCCTTGAGCTGCGTCATCAGCGAGGCCTGCGCCGCATCGTGCTTGGCGACCATCAGCAGGCCGCTGGTGTCGCGATCGAGGCGATGCACGATCCCCGGTCGGGCGACGCCGGCGATGCCGCCGTACTCCGCGCCACCGGCTCGAGCGAGCAGAGCGTTGACCAGCGTGTCCCCGGCATGGTGGCCGGGCGACGGATGGACGACCAGCCCGGCGGGCTTGTCGACGATCAGCAGGTCGTCGTCCTCGTACACGATCGACAGGTTGATATCCGTCGATGGCGCCAGGTCGAGCGGGGTCGGTTCGGGGACGTCGAGGCGGACCTCGGTGCCGGCCGGCACCACGGTGTTGGCACGCACCGGGACGCCCTCCACCGTCAGGCGGCCGTCCGTGATGAGGCGCTGCACGTGACTCCGCGACAGGCCCGTCGCGTCCGCGACGAAGCGGTCGATCCGACCGATCGGTCCGTCCGGCACGCGGACCGTCCGGACACCGGCGAGGACCGGGCTCTCAGCCATCGGTGGACCCGACCCGCTCAGCGGCGGGGCGATCGCCGCCCGGCAGGAACGCGCTGAGCAGCAGGAGCAGGATCGCGCCGCTGACCGCCATGTCGGCCACGTTGAAGGTGTAGAACCGGAGGCTCCCGACACCGAGATCCACGAAGTCGACCACGTATCCGAGCCGGAACCGATCGGCCATGTTGCCAAGCGCGCCGCCGAGCAGGAGCCCGAGCGCGATCGACAACAGCGTGTTGCGGCCAGAGCTGCGATGGAACCAGAGGATGACGCCGACGACGCCGATGGACACGATTCCGAACAGCGGCGCCGAGTCGCGGAAGAGCCCGAACAGTGCCCCGGTGTTCTGCGAGTGCACCAGGCGGACATACTCCCCGACCACGTCCGTCCGTTCCCCGGGCCGCAGGAATGACACCAGCCAGGCCTTGGCCAGCTGATCGACGACCACCACGAGTGCCGCCAGACCGAGGAAGATCGGCCACCGCGCCCGGCTGCCGGGTCGCGCGGTCGCCGCCGGATCGGTGCGAGCGATCAATCGATCCTCCGCAACGCGATCGTCACCGCCCCAGCCTCGAGTGCGATCGTCGTCCGGTACGCCTCCGGCGGTGCATCGCCCGGGCCGGCCACGGCGAGGGTGTCGGCAAGGACCCGGGGAAGATGCACGCGAACGGCGTCGGGCAGGCCCTCGACCCAGAGCTCGATCCGGTCGTCGAGCCGCAGGCCGGCGTCGCGCCGCAGGTCCTGGATGGCCCGCGCCAGCTCGCGCGCGTCGCCCTCCGCCCTGAGCGCCTCCGTCAGGTCGGTATCGAGGACCATCACCAGGCCATCGTCCTCCGCGACCGCCGTCCCGGGCCGCGGCGTCGCCTGGACCTCGACCTCGTCGGCGGCAAGGGTGACCCCAGCCAGCGTCACCGAGCCGTCCGGATGGATGTCGACGGCGCCATCACGAGCGGCGGACATGACCGCCGGGATGGCGGGACCCAGCCGTTTGCCGACCTTCGGCAGCAGCACCTTGACCCGCCGTTCGACCAGCTCCGACCCGTCGCGGATCGGCTCGAGTCCCTTCACGTTGATCTCGGACGCGATGATGGCCAGCAGGTCGTCCGACAGGGCCGCCCCGCCGGGTGTCGCCAGCCAGGCTCGAGCCAGCGGTTGCCGCGTCTTCAACCGGTTCGCGCTTCGCAGCGTCCGGGCCAGCTCGACCGCCCGTTGCGCGACGTCCATCGATCCCTCGAGTGCCGTATCGCGCCGCTCGGCGAGTTCCGCCGACGGGAACCGGGTCAGGTGGACGCTGTCGGGCGCGCTCGGATCGACCGACGGGACGAGATTGGCGTACATCGCATCGGCTAGGAACGGCAGGATCGGGGCGAGCATCCGAGTGCAGGCGACCAGGGCCTCGTGGAGCGTCGCGAAGGCTGCCGCCCGGTCGGCCGTGTCGTCGCCTCGGGAGAACCGCCGGCGATCGAGGCGCAGGTACCAGGTGGAGAGGCCATCGATGAAGGTCGACAGGGCGCGCGTCGCACCGACCGCGTCGACGTCGCGAAGCCGGTCCTCGACGACCGACGCCGTGCCGGCGGCACGCGACAGGATCCAGCGATCCAGGGCCGGGCGTTCGGGTACCGCCGGGGCCGGGTCGCTCGGCAGCCAGTCGGCCAGCCGGGCGTAGGTCACGAAGAAGGCGTACACGTTCCACAGGATCAACAGCTCGCGCCGCGCCTCGTCGGCGGCATGCCAGCCGAACGGGATGTTCTCTTCGGGCCTGGCCCGAGCGAACATCCAGCGCATGACGTCCACGCCCATCCGTTCGGCCGCCTCGTCGAAGTCGATCGCATTGCCCCAGCTCTTGTGCATGGGCCGACCGTCCTCGCCGTACACGAGCGCGTAGCCGAAGATCGTCGTGAACGGCGCTTCCCGGCGGAGCACCGTCGACATGGCCAGCATCGAGTAGAACCAATTGCGGAACTGACCAGGGAAGCTCTCGGTGATGAAGTCCGCGGGGAACCAGTCTGCCCAGTACTCCGGATCCTCGCGGAAATGGATCGTCGAGAAGGGCACGATCCCCGCGTCGAGCCACGGGTTGCCGACATCCTTGATGCGCTCGACCGGCTCGCCGCATTTCGGACAGGCGATGCGGACCGCATCGATCCACGGCCGGTGCGGGGTGTGGCCTTCGAAGCGGTCCCAACCGTCGACCGCCCGCTCGTGGAGCTCGTCACGTCCGCCGATCACCTCGACCGACCCGCAGGCCGCGCAGTCGTAGATCGGCAGCGCCAGGCCCCAGTAGCGCTTCTTGCTGATCATCCAGTCGTGCATGTTGCGCAGCCAGTCGAGCTCGCGCTCGTAGCCGAACTCGGGGATCCAGCGGATGCCGTCGACGACCTCCATGATCTGGTAGCGCAGGCTCGCGTCGACCTGGTCCGGGGTCAAGGTCTCGCGCGGCTGGTCGTACACCGGCCCCATGCTGATGAACCACTCGTCGACGAGGCGGAAGACCAGCGGCGTCCCGCACCGCCAGCAATGCGGATAGCGGTGCACGTACGGTTCAAGTCGATAGAACCGGTCCGTGGCGCGCAGGTGGTCGACGATGGGCTCGGCGACGTCGCGCACGTCTCGCCCGCTGAGCGCCCCGAAACCCTCGAGGACGATGCCCGACTCGTCGATCGGGGCGATGACCGGCAGGCCGAGGGCCTTGCCGAGCTGGAAGTCCTCGGCGCCGCAGCCGGGTGCGATGTGGACGATCCCGGTCCCCTCCTCTTCCCCGACCTCGTCCCATGCCACCACGCGGTGCTCGTAGCCGGTCGGTGCGAAGCTCGCGCGGACGGCCGGCAGATCGTCGAATGGACCGGCGTACCGCCAGCCGACGAGGTCACGACCGGGGCGCTCCTCGAGCACCTCGAATGGCCCGGTGAGTGCGCTCTTCACGGTGCCCTTGCCTAACCAGAACGCGTCGGGACCCTGGCGAACCTTGACGTAGCGCAACTCCTCCCCCACCGCGGCGGCCACGTTCGAGGTCAGGGTCCACGGCGTCGTGGTCCAGACCAGGAGGGCCTCGCCGGGCCGGTCGAGCAGCGGGAACCGCACCGTCAGGCCTGGGTCCTCGCGGTCCTGATAGCCCTCGTTCATCTCCATCTGGGACAGGCCGGTCCCGCAGCGGGCGCACCACGGCATGGTGTCATGGCCCTTGTACAGCCAGCCGCGCCGATGGCATTCGGCCAGGAACCCCCAGATGAGGTCGTTGTTCTCATTGCTGAAGGTGAAGTACGAGCCGCCGATCTCGGGCATCCCGAGCCGACCGACCAGCATCTCCACGGTGTCCGTGACCGGCCCGTCAGGCCCCTCGATGGTGGTCACGGTCGACGGGTCGGTGGCCAGCAGGTCGTGCAGCCGGCGCAACTCGTCGGGGTCGTTCCAATCCATCCACATGCCGAGCCGGATCGACTGCTCGGTCTGACGCGCGGCATAGGTCAGGACGCGCTGCTTGCACAGGGTGACGAAGCGGTCGATGCCGTACGCCTCGATGTCGCGCTTGCTGGTGAACCCTAGGTCGCGTTCGACGTTGACCTCGACCCACAGCCCCTGGCAGTCGAAGCCGTTCTGGTAGCGCTGGTCCTCGCCCAGCATCGCGTGGAAGCGCTGGTAGAGGTCCTTGTAGGCGCGCCCCCAGGCGTGATGGACGCCCATCGGATTGTTGGCCGTGATCGGTCCGTCGAGGAAGCTCCAGCGGGGTCCGCCCGCGTTCTGGGCACGCAGCCGCGCGAACGTCCGACGGTCCCGCCATGTCGCCAGCAACTCGTGCTCCTGGGCGACGAGATCGGGCTTCGAGCTGACCGGTCGGAACATGCATCTCCGAGGCGCGCGGGACAGGGGCGGGCGGGCCGGACGCCGTCCGACGAGCCTGCAGGTGAGTCCGAGTATCCTACCCGCGATGCAGCAACCGCAGGAGGCGCGACCGCGGGCCAGGTCGCCGTTCACGGCCGCGTTCCTGTCCCTCCTGTTCCCGGGTCTCGGCCACCTGTACGCCGGTGCGCCGATGCGCGCCCTTGGCTTCGCGGCCGCACCGATCCTGGGCCTTGCGCTGGCCGCCGGACTGGTCCTGCGGATGGACCGGATCGCGCTGCTCGGTGCGTTCGTGTCGCTGGTCGGGGCCATCTTCGTGTTCAACCTGATCGCGCTCGTCTATCGGTTGGTGGCGATCATCGACGCCTATCGCGTCGCCCAGTTCCTCAATGCCCATGCGGCGGCCGGCGACGGCCGGCTCGGGCGAGCCCGCCTCCCGCGCAACCCGTTGTCGATCGCCGGCCTGCTGGCCGTCATCCTGGTCATGGCCGGCAGCCACGTCGTGGTCGCGCGCTACGACCTGCTCGCCCAGGACGTCCTTGGCGGCTGCATCTTCGTCGACCAGACGACGACCGAGAACTGCGACGCCGAGCCGAGTGGTTCGCCCGACGCGTCGGCGTCCGGCAGCGTCGACGTGACCGACCAGCCGTCCGATTCACCGACCCCCGAGCCATCGCTCATCGGCACCCCGGTGCCCAGCGTGGACGTCCCGCCCTGGGACGGCAAGGAGCGGCTGAACATCCTGCTCATCGGCGCGGACGAGCAGAACGGCGGCCATAACACCGACACGATGATCACGGTGTCGATCGACCCGGTGACCAAGCAGGTCGCGATGTTCAGCCTGCCGCGCGACACGCAGGACGTGCCGATCCCACCCGGGCCGGCCCGACGGGTGTGGGGCAGCACCTACGGCAACAAGATCAACTCGTTCTTCGTGAACAATCGGAACCGGTCCGACCTATGGCCCGGCAACGACCGGACGCGCGGCTACAACGCTCTCAAGTCGGTGATCGGCAGCCTGTACGGCATCAAGATCCGCTGGTTCGTCGAAGTCAACTTCGACGGCTTCAAGAAGGTGGTCGATGCGCTCGGCGGGGTGACGGTCAACGTCCAGGTGCCGGTCGTCGACGACACATTCCCGAGCACCTCGGGTCGCACCCAGCGGTTGTACATCCCGAGCGGGATCCAGCATATGGATGGCGACGAGGCGCTCCGCTACGCACGGTCTCGCCATACGTCCACCGATTTCGACCGCGGTGCTCGACAGCAGCGGGTCCTCTTGTCGCTGCGCGAGCAGGCCGACCCGCAGGCCCTCGTCCCGCGCTTGCCCGACCTCGTGGCGGCCCTCAAGAAGGCGGTCCGGACGGACATCCCGCTCGACCAGCTCAGCCAGCTCCTCGGGCTCGCCTCCCAGGTCGACACCGCCAACATCCGCTCATACGTGTTCGCCCCGCCGCTCTACCAGCGCGAGGTGCTGAGCGGCTACTACACCCTGCCGTACGTCGACAAGATCCGCCGGGCGGTTCGTGATGCGTTCACGACCGACCCGAGGGACGAAGCGCTGCGTCAGAGCCTTGCCGGCGAGGGGGCCCAGGTCTGGGTCCTCAATGGCACGGGCACGCTGGCGCGCGCGGCTCGGCTGGCGGGCTTCCTCGAATATCACGGACTGGCGGCGTCGGCCCCCCGCGGGGCGCCGTCGGGTCCGGTGCCGAGCAAGACCGTGGTCACCGTCTACAACGGCGCTCAGGACAAGCTGTCGGCGACGATCGATTACCTCGAGGGGCTGTTCACGACCAAGGTCAAGCTGGTCAACGACCCGAAGATCCGTGCCGACGTGATCGTCACGATCGGACGGAACACGCCCGACCTCGCCCCGCCGCCACAGTCCTAGCCCGGCTCGCGGCGAACCGCTCCGCTTCGTCGCGCCCCGATGGCGAGGTCCTACTCGATCGGGGTCAGCCAGTGACGATACGCTGGCAGTCTGCCGCGCACCGCGTCGAAGTAGCGGTCCCGCACGAGCCGGCCGATCGGCCCGATCTCGCCCGAGCCGACCGGTCGATGGTCGACCTCGATCACCGGCGACACCTGGACGCCGGTACCGCACACGAACGCCTCGTCCGCGACGTATAGCTCGGATCGGTCGATGGAGCGCTCGGCGGTCGGGATGCCCTCGTTGGCCATCAGTTCCATCAGCGCCCGGCGGGTCACGCCTTCGAGCAGGTCGTCACTGACCGGCGGCGTGATCGCGACCCCGTCGCGGACCACGAAGATGTTGGCCGCCGACGATTCGTTGACGTGACCCCCGGCCGTGAGCACGACCGCCTCGTCGTAGCCGTTGAGCTCCGCTTCGGACTTCTGGAATGCCATGTTCACGTAGCCGCCGACGATCTTGCCCCGCGCCGGCAGGGCCTCGTCGGCGTTGCGCCGCCAGCTCGACGTCATGAGCCGGACGCCGCTGTCGGTGTCGATGTAGTTCCCGAAGGGCAGGGTGATGATGTACAGCTCGTTATCGAGATCGTGGAGCCGGACGCCGATGGCGCGGGTCGACTTGTAGAACGACGGTCGGATATAGATGTCCTCGCGGAACCCGTTCCGACGCACCGTCTCGAGGATCAGCCGGGTGAGCTCGTCGACCGACGGCACGTCCCGCATCATCAGGATCCGGCACGACTGCCGGATGCGTTCGACATGCTCGCGGATCTTGAGCCCGTAGAGCTTCCCCTCGTCGGCGTTCCAGTACGCGCGGATACCCTCGAACGTCGCGGTGCCGTACATGAAGGCGTGGGTCATGATGCTGACCTTGGCGTCCTTCATCGGGACGAAGTCGCCCTCGAAGTAGCAGATCAGGTCATCGAGGCTGCCCGGCGCGGGCGCGTGATGGGCGCTGGTGGCGGCGGCAGGCCCGGTGGTCTCGGTGGTCATGCGGATCGACTCCTGCGCTGACGGCGCGACACGGTCGTCTCGACCGGCAAGGTCGGGCGAGTATACCGCGAGGTCCGGCCGCCTCCGGAGTCAGCCGCCGAGCACTGACGTCGCGACGGCGATCGCGATGACCGCCACGATGGCGACGGCGACCCCCGTCATCCACCGATCGCCGATCCGGGCGAACGCCACGCCTCCGGCGATGACTCGAGCGATCGGCGCCGCGATCACGGCCAGCAACCCGAGCCACAGGAAGCCGTCGGGCTGGAGCTGGAGCAGCCGCGATGGCAGCGTGGACGGCTCGAGCGGCGGACCGCCGCTCAGAGGCGAGATCCCGGCGGCGACCGCCAGACTCGTGCCGATCGCGATCAGCGTCACGGCCACGTAGGTGGCGGCCGTGAGCAGCCGCCCGATCGAGCGCTCGAGTGCCTCGCTCGGTCCGCTCACGCCAGGCCTCGCTGGAACATCTCATAGGCGGTGTAGAGCAGGATCGCGACGAACAGCCAGCGCAGGATCCGCAGGTCGACGCGATGGCCGAGCCGAGAGCCGAGGTTCGCGCCAAGGAAGACCCCGATCGCGGTCGGGCCCGCGGCGAAGACGTCGACCCCGCCTCGCGACGCGTAGATCACCGCGCTCGCCGACGCCGTGATGCCCACCATGAGATTGCTGGTCGCGGTGGCGACGCGCAGCGGCACGCCCATGACGAGATGCATGAGCGGCACCTTGATGATGCCGCCACCGATCCCCAGGAGCGCCGACACGACGCCGGCACCCGTGGCCCCGATCACCCCGACCCCCATGCGCCGGACGCGGTACCCAGGCCCGTCAAGGTCGATCCGCGATCCGGTGGCCGACTCGACGCCATCGCGAGGCGTCTCATCGTCGACGGTCGCCATCGACGCGTCCGCCTCCACCGCCTCCACTGCGATGTCCCGGGCGGGTCCGCCGGCCGTCCGCAGGGCGGATCGGCCCATCGTGATCGCGACGTAGGTCAGCAGTGCGGCGAACAACAGGGCGAGCCACCGCTCGTCGACCAGGAACGCGACCGATCCACCGATCAGGGCGCCGAGCGCCGTGAACAGCTCGAGGCTCATCCCCAGGCGCAGGTTGGCGACGTGGCGTTCGAGGTAGACGCCGGCCGCCGCGCTGCTGGTCATGATCACGCTCACGAGCGAGACCCCGACCGCGGTCCGGATGTCGAGCCCGAACCCGATCGTCAGGAGCGGCACGATGAGGACCCCGCCGCCGAGGCCCAGGAGCGACCCGAACAGCCCGGCGGCGACGCCGCCGACCATCATCAGGGCGGCGATCGCCACGTTACGAGGGAGTCCGGGGACGCGCCGACCTGCACCGCACGACGTCCGGCCCGATCAGCGCAGAGAACCTACGGGCGCAGGTGCTGCGGGGCGTACGGCAGGAGCGCGACGTGCCGGGCGCGCTTGAGGGCGACCGCCAGCTCGCGCTGATGGCCGGCGCAGGTGCCCGTCTTGCGACGTGGCTCGATCTTGGCCCGCTCGGACAGGTAGCGGCGGAGGCGATTGACCTCCTTGTAGTCGATCTGGACGGTCTTGTCGGCGCAGAAGGCGCAGACCTTGCGACGGCGTCGATCGCGGTAGAAGTCATCGCGCTTGCGCGCTCGGGGGGACGGCATGGTCGTCGGTTCTCCTGGTCAGAAGGGCAGGTCGTCGAGATCGGTATCGTCGGCTGGGGCGCGCTGCGGTCGGACCGGTGCGTTGCCGACACCGCCGCCGCCATCACCGCCGGCGCTCGCAGGGCCGCCCGCAAAGGAGCCCTCCTCGTCGCGGCCCCGCCGCTCGAGGTTGACGATCGAGTCCGCAGTGATCTCGAGCGAGGTCCGGGTCTGGCCGTCACGGCCTTCGAACTGGCGGGTCTTGAAGCGACCCTCGACGAAGACCTTGTTGCCCTTGCGCAGCGTCTCCGCCATGCGCTCGGCGCGGTCGCCCCAGACACTGACCCGGAACCAGTCGGTCTCCTCGACCCACTCCCCGGTCTGCTGGTTCTTCGTGCTCTGGTTCACGGCGACGTTGAACTGGGTCACCGCGCGATTGCTCGGGGTGTACCGCATCTCGGGATCCGAGCCGAGGTTGCCGATGATCATGACCTTGCAGAGCGCCATCGTCGTGCTCCTCAGTCGATGGCGGCCGGGGCCGCCTCGCTCTCGTCCTCGCCGATCCGCTCGGCCCGATCGTCCTCGTCGTCCTCGTCGAGGCCAAGGGGCAGGTCGGCGTCATCGGTCTCGTCGACGCCCTCGGCGCCATCCTCGCGACGAGTGCTCTTGACCGGCCGCTCGTCGCGTGTCACCAGGTGGCGGAGGACCTCCTCGGTGATGAGCAGGCTGTGTTCCAGCTCAGCCAGGGCGTCGCCCGGCGCATGGAACAGGACGATGTGGTACGAGCCCTCGCGGTACCGGTCGATCGGGTAGGCGAGGCGGCGGCGGCCCCACGGGGCGACCTTGTTGATCTGGCCGCCAGCGGCGCTGATCTGACGAGTCACCCGGTCGATGACCGCCTGACTCTTGTCGTCCGCAACGTCGGGACGGAGCACGAGCATGAGTTCGTATCGGCGCATGCGCCCAGACACTCCTTCCAATGGGAATGCCCCGTTGACGTCGGCGAGCCGATCCGGCACGGAGCGGAAAGGAAACCGCGGTAGTCTAGCATGGGCCTGCCGGGGAGCCCGACGGGTCGATGTATCCTCTTGCCGCGCGAGCGCGCCCTCGTGGCCCTCCCGGCCCGACCACCTTCGGAGGTCCTTTGCCCGCCAGCACCATCCTCGTCGTCGAAACCCCCACCACCGGCGCCGATTCGCTGGGCCCCATCCTGACCGCCGCCGGGTATACGGTGACCATCTCGATCGACACGGATGAGGCGTTCGCCAAGGTCGTCGACCATCAGCTCGCGGTCATCGACCTCGCGACGGGCGAACTACCGAAGAAGGGGAAGCGCGCCCTCGAGCTCTGCCACGACATCCGGGCGACCCCGACGATGGCCAATGTGCCCATCCTGTGCGTCGCCGGCACGGACGACGTCGAGGAGCGGATCGCCTTCCTGGAGGCCGGCGCCGACGACGTCGTCGCCCGGCCGTTCGACGCCCGCGAGGTGGAGGCACGGGTCGAGGCGCTGCTGCTCCGATTCCAGCGCTCGCAAGACATGGCACCGGTCGTTTCGGCCGACGGTCTGACCCTCAGCCGCCCGCGCCGGATCGTGGCTGTGTACAGCCCGAAGGGCGGTGTCGGGACGACGACCATCGCCACCAACATCGCGGTGACCGCAGCGCAGCGCAGGTCGGACCGAGTCGTCATCGTCGACCTCGACGTCCAGTTCGGTGGGGTCGCGACCCATCTCGATCTCGAGCCGAAGCTGACGCTGGCCGACATCGTCCGCGACGACGTGGCCCTGCGTGAATCGGACATCCTCAAGACGTACATCACGCGCCACGACAGTGGGCTCCACGTGATCGCGTCACCGCACACGCCCGAAGCCGCCGAACTCATCACCGCCGATCACGTCACGCAGCTGCTCAAGGTGCTGCTCGATGGCTACGAGTCGGTCGTGGTCGATGCAGGCTCCGTGCTCGACGAGCGGACCCTGCGCGTGTTCGATGTCGCCGAGAACATCGTGCTGCCGGTCCACCCCGAGATGTCGGCGCTCAAGGCCGTGCACGGGCTGCTCGACTACCTCAACGAGGCTGGCTCGATCGCCGGGAAGTCGACCTTCGTGCTGAACAACATGTTCGCCCGCGAGATCCTCAAGCCTCGCGATATCGAATCCGTCCTCGGGACGCGGATCACGAGCGATCTGCCGTACGACCCGTTCCTCTACCTGAAGGCGGTCAACGAGGGGGTCCCGATCGTGCTCGGGGCGCCTCGTTCGCCGGCCGCGGAGCAGCTCGTCAAGTTGAGTGCCACGGCATTCGGCTCCGACGGCATCGCCGTGCCGGTGGCAGAGTCCGCGCGCAGGACACGCCGCTTCGGGTTCGGCCGCCGCGGCTGACCCAGGCGCAGCCGTAACGGCGGGCGACGGCCCGCGTCGACGCTCTCGAAATGCGTCGATCGGTGGTCTGGCGATTGCTGAGCTTCGGGCTCGGGGTGATCCTTCTGTTCTGGGTGCTCGGGGGCGTCCCGGCGATGTGGGCGATCGGTGGTGACTCCACTGATCCGTCCGAGAGCGGCCGACTCGGCGCCATCTGGGTGTGGGGTGCCGTCTTCCTGGTGGTCGCGTTATGGGGCGCACTCAGACGCCTCGACCGGCTCGACCCCTAGCGGCGGCACAGATCGACCAGATCAGTCGGCGGGTGGCCCGAGGGTCACAGCAACGCCCGCCTCGCGTCCACCCAGGGTACGGACTCGTGCCGGAACCGAGATTCGAACTCGGACGCCCTCGCGGGCCGCGGAGTTTAAGTCCGCTGCGTCTGCCGTTCCGCCATTCCGGCGCGGATGGCCATGCTAGCCGACTGACCGCACGTGCTCCGACAGCACCGGCGTGGTCATCGGCTGCGTGCCGCTACCCTTACGCCACGTCACGAAGCCGAGGGAGAAGAGCGTTGACGACGTCGACCACCCGCGCCACGACCGTCCCGATCGAGCAGCTCCGCAGCGCGGTGCGTGGTCGGATCGTCGTGCCGGGCGAACCCGACTTCGATGCCCTCGCGTCCGTGATGTACGGCGGTCTGGGCAGCAGCCAGCCCGCCGCGATCGTCCGTGTCCTCGATGCCGCCGACGTGGCCGCCACGATCCGCATCGCGCGCACTACGGCCACCGAGCTCGCCGTCCGCAGCGGCGGCCATAGCGCCGCCGGCCACAGCACGAATGACGGTGGCATCGTCATCGACGTCCGCGAGCTCACCGGTCTCGACATCGATGTCGCCGGCCGAACCGCGTGGGCGGGTAGCGGGCTCACGGCCGGTGCCTACACGCTCGCCGCGGCCGAGCACGGTCTCGCCACCGGGTTCGGCGACACGGGTTCGGTGGGGATCGGCGGCATCACCCTGGGCGGCGGGGTCGGCTATCTCGGGCGCAAGCACGGCCTGACCATCGATAACCTGCTCGCAGCCGAGATCGTGACGGCCGATGGCGAGGCGCACCTGATCGATGCCGCGCACGAGCCGGACCTGTTCTGGGCGATCCGCGGCGGCGGCGGGAATTTCGGCGTGGCGACCCGGTTCCGCTACCGATTGCACGACGTCCGCTCGTTCGTCGGCGGGATGCTCGTGCTGCCGGCCACAGCCGACACGACCGCCGGGTTCATCGCAGAGGCGCATGCCGCGCCGGACGAGCTGTCGACGATCGCCAACGTCATGAACTGCCCACCGTTGCCGTTCGTCGCCGAGGAGCATCACGGCGCGATCGTGATCCTGGCGATGATGGCCTACGCCGGCGACGTCGCGACCGGCCAGTCGGTGCTCGCCTCGTTCCGCTCGTTGGCGACCCCCCTCGCCGACCTCACCGCACCGATGGCCTACCCCGGGATGTACCCGCCCGACGACCCCGACTACCACCCCACGGCCGTCTCCCGGAACATGTTCATCGATCACGTCGATCGACCGGTGGCCGAGACCATCGTCCGATTCCTCGACGCATCCGATGCGTCGATCCGGGTCGCCCAGCTGCGCGTGCTCGGCGGCGCGATCGCCCGGGTGCCGCCCGACGAGACGGCGTACGCGCACCGAGCGTCACCGATCATGGTCAATGTCGCGGCCTTCTACGACGGCGAGTCCGACAAGCCGCAGCGAGAGGCTTGGGTCGCCGAGTTCGCGGCCGCGCTCCACCAGGGGGACACGGGGGCGTACGTCAACTTCGTGGGCGACGAAGGCGAGGCCCGGGTCCGGGCTGCCTATCCCGGCGCGACCTGGGATCGCCTCGCCCGAGTGAAGGCGGCCTACGATCCGGACAACGTGTTCCACCACAACCAGAACGTCCCGCCGGCAGCCGCCGCCGACTGAACGGGCGTCACGTCAGGCGGGTGGCTGGACCACGGACAGGCGCCTGGTCACGCCAAGGTCGAGAGCGGGCGAGCCACCGAACGCGCCGGCGAGCTCACGGAATCGCTCGACGCTGGCCGGCCGCAGGGAGTAGAAGATCCACGTTCCCCGCCGCTCCCCGACGATCCAGCCGGCGTCGCGAAGGACCTTCAGATGGTGCGACACGGTCGGTTGGCTCACATCGCAGCACGCCGTGAAATCACAGGCGCAGACCTCACCGAGGTCGCTCAGCTGGCGCAGGATGGCGAGGCGGGTCGGGTCCGCGGCCGCCTGCAGGAGTCGGACGTCGGGATCGGTCTGTCGCTTCACAGGGCGTACTATATTGACAGATGGCTATATTGACAAGTATCAATGAAGGCACCACAGCCATCGCGCACCCGAGGGAGTCCGACCGTGACCAGCGAAACCATCCATGAGACCGTCCGGCAGCACTATGCCGACGCCGCGGTCCGCGCCGCCCAGGGGTCCGCATGTTGCAGCGATCCCGAGACCATCGGGGCGAACCTGTACTCCGCGCTGGAGCGCGACGAGCTGCCCGACGCGGCCGTCCTGGCGTCTCTCGGGTGCGGCAATCCGACGGCCGTAGCCGACCTGCACCCAGGTGAACGGGTCCTCGACCTCGGCTCGGGCGGCGGGATCGATGTCCTCCTGTCGGCCAAGCGGGTCGGGCCGACGGGTCGCGCGTTCGGGGTCGACATGACCGACGAGATGCTGGCCCTTGCCCAGGCCAACGCCGCCAAGGCGGGCGCGACCAACGTCGAATTCCTGAAGGGCCACATCGAATCCCTGCCGCTGCCGGCCGACTCGGTCGACGTCGTCATCAGCAATTGCGTCGTCAACCTCGCCGCCGACAAACCGTCGGTGTTCGCCGAGATCGCCCGCGTGCTTCGGCCCGGCGGTCGGATCGGCATCTCTGACATCGTCGCCGAGGACTCCCTGACTGCCGACGAGCGCGCCGAGCGCGGATCCTATGCCGGCTGCATCGCTGGGGCGCTGTCGAAGTCCGAGTTCCAGGCGGGCCTGGAAGCCGTGGGCCTTCGCGACGTCTCGATCGTCCCGTCCCACGCGGTCGCGGACGGCATGGTCAGCGCGATCATCAAGGCCACCAAGCCGACCGATGCTCGTCCGGCCGTCGACCTCGGCGCACCGCGCGACCTCCCGGTCGCCGAGGGTGGCTGCTGCGGCGGGGCCGGTTGCTGCTGAGCTGACCGGCGGTCGAGCGATGGCGTCGCTGCCGATGGCTCGGCGGGATGTCGTCGCGTTGATCCTGGCTGCGGCCTGTTGGGGCCTCGGGACCGTGGTCAGCAAGGCGGCCTTGGGCGAGGTCCCACCCGTCACCTTGCTGCCGATGCAGCTGGCCGCGAGCCTCGTCGTCCTGGCGATGCTGCTGCGCCGCCGCGGGATCCCGCTGGCCGCCGAAGGCGCGTCCCTGATCGGTCGACTGGGCCTGCTCAACCCCGGCCTCGCGTACGCGCTCGGTCTCATCGGTCTGACGTCCATCACCGCCAGCGTGTCGGTCCTGCTGTGGGTCACGGAGCCGTTGGTGATCCTGGTCCTCGCCGCCTGGTACCTCGGCGAGCGGCTGTCGACCGCCCAGGCGATCCTGTCACTGATCGCTGTCGGCGGGATGGTGCTCGTGCTCGATGCACCATCGATCGGGCCCGATGGATGGCTGGGGGTGGGTCTCACCCTGGCCGGCGTCGTCTGTTGCGCTGCGTACACGGTCATCGCCCGCCGGCACATCGGCGCGGCCCCTGAAACGGGGCCGATCGTCATCGCCCAGCAAGCCTATGCGCTGGTCCTCGCCATCGGACTCGTCGCGCTCGTCGGCGCCGCGGGCGGCCGCGTCATCCCGTCAGCCGTCACACCGATGGGGCTCGCCAGCGCGATCGTGTCGGGCGTCCTGTACTACGCGGCGGCTTATTGGTTCTACCTGAGCGCCCTGCGTCGCGTGCCGGCGCCGCTCGCGGCCATGTCCTTCTACCTCATCCCGCTCGT
The DNA here is from genome assembly GCA_035688805.1 of Candidatus Limnocylindrales bacterium. Classification (GTDB taxonomy): domain Bacteria; phylum Chloroflexota; class Limnocylindria; order Limnocylindrales; family CSP1-4; genus SPCO01. The sequence goes on along the minus strand of DASSMQ010000148.1, from coordinate 11,871 downwards.
CGGTGTGGCGGGCGGCGCCGCGCTGCTGGGCGAACGACTCGGCGCGGGCCAGCTGCTCGGCGGGGCGATCGTCGTGGTCGCGCTCCTTGTCGCCGCCAACGTGCCGGCACGGAGGACGACCGAAGCGATCGCGCGGGCCGAACCCTGAGGGTCGGACCTCGGGGCCGAACGCCGACCGAGCGGGTCGATGGAGGGAGTGGAGGCGACGACCGGATTCGAACCGGTGAATAGAGGTTTTGCAGACCTCCGTGTTGAGCCACTTCACCACGTCGCCCAGAGGTGCGCCGCGATCACGCGGTGCTGGCTGCCCCTCGAGGATTCGAACCTCGGTTCACGGATCCAAAGTCCGCTGTCCTACCACTAGACGAAGGGGCAGCGGGGCCTTCGGGGAGGATACTGGAGCGGAAGACGGGACTCGAACCCGCGACCCTCACCTTGGCAAGGTGATGCTCTACCAACTGAGCCACTTCCGCTCGATGTTCGACCACCCTCGAAGGGTGGTGCCGAGGGCCAGGATCGAACTGGCGACACCGCGATTTTCAGTCGCGTGCTCTACCGACTGAGCTACCTCGGCCCGATGGCCAGCCTCGCTGGGCCGCCCGTCGGCGGTCCGCAGGATACCACGGGCCTTCCCGCCGGTGCCACGGACGACGGGTCCCATCACCGCCATCCTGTGCCCGCGAGACGCCAGCCCGGTGAAGGCGAGCCCCGGGCCTTCCGTGACCTCCCCCGCCCTACTCCAGGCCCGCCAGCGGGGCTTCGTCGGCGGCGGCCAATGGCTGCTCCCCGGTGAGTTGCCGGAGCCGATTGATCCGGTCGACGATGGCCGGGTGGGTCGACATGAGATTCGACGAACGTTCCTCGAACTTCTTGATCGGGTTCGTGAAGTACATGTGCTGGGTGCCTCGGTTGGCGACCTCGAGGACCTCCTGGTCGGCGCCGATCTTGGCCAGCGCGCGTTCCAGCCCGTGGGGGTTCCTCGTGAGTTCGACCGACGACACATCGGCCAGGTATTCGCGCTGCCGGCTCACCGCCAGCTGGATGAACCGGCTGATCAGCGGGGCAAGGATCGCCAGCACGATGGCGATCACGAACACGATCGCCTGCGCGCCGCCACCGCCGTTCCGATCGCGCGATCGACCCCCGCCCCAGAACGTGAACCTGAGGAAGAAGTCGGCCAGGATGGCGATCGCCCCGACCATCACCGCGACCACCAGCGAGAATCGGATATCGAGGTTGCGGACGTGGGACATCTCGTGGCCGATCACGCCCTGGAGCTCCTCCCGATCGAGCTTCTCGAGCAGGCCTGTGGTGATCGCCAGCGAGGCGTGGGCCGGGTCGCGGCCGGTCGCGAACGCGTTGGGGGCCGTGTCATCGATGACGTAGACGCGTGGCATCGGGACGTTGGCCGCGACCGACATCTCGCGCACGACGTTGAACAGTTGCGGCGCCTGCTCCTGGCTGACCTCCCGCGCGGCACTCGCGGTCAAGACCAGCGAGTCACCGGCGAAGTACGTGCCGACGCCGCTGAGTCCGCCGAGGGCGAGGGCGACGACGGTCGTCCCGACCCCACCCGCGGGCGACCCGAACACGGCATAGCCGATGGCGAACCCGAGCACCCCCAACACGGCGACGACGAACACCGCCATGAGGAAGGAGTTCCGCCGGTTCGCGGCGATCTGATCGTAGAAGGATGTCCCGGCCACGGTCCCTCCCGCGGACGGGCGATCAGCTCAGGCTGAGATCCACGTTCGGGACGTTCGCCGCCTCGGGCTCGGCGTCGAAGAACTCCCGCTTCGTGAACCCGAGCGGCCCGGCGAGCAGGACGTTGGGGAACGTCTGGATGCCGGTGTTGTAGTCGAGCACGGTCGCGTTGTAGTGCTGACGCGAGAACGAGATCTGGTTCTCGGTCGTCGTCAGCTGCTCCTGCAGCTCCAGGACGTTCTGGTTCGCCTTCAGGTCTGGATAGTTCTCGACGACGGCGAACAGCGAGCGCAATGTGCTGGTCAGGGCGTTCTCGGCGGCGGCCTGCTGGGCCGGTCCCTGACTACCCGCGGCGACGGCCGCGGCTCGGGCGTTGGTGACGTCGGTGAGGACCTTCTGTTCGAAGCCCATGTAGCCCTTTACGGCGTTCACGAGGTTCGGGATGAGGTCGTGTCGTCGCTTCAGCTGGACCTCGATCTGGGCGAAGGCCTCGTCGATGCGCAGGCGCTTCTGGACCAGCGAGTTGTAGATCCCGATCGCCAGGACGACCAGGGCGACGATGACGACGATGACGATGATCGGTACGAGGTCCATGCCCCTCCTCCGGTAAGGCGCCCGATGGGCGCCCGTAGCAGCAGTCTAGCAGCGCTCCGGCCCGGCGCCGGCCCGGGCCCGACGTGAGGCTCGGACCGGCGGAGCCTCAGCGGGTCACGGACGCGGCGACATACCGGGCATCGAGCGGTCTCGTCCCGCCATCGATCGCATCAGCAGGACGCCCACGAGCCCACCGATCAGACCGCCGAGCAGCGATTCATCGAGGGCAAGACCATCGATGATCGGTTGGATGTCATCCACGGTGAGCTTGCCCCAGAGGACCTCGCTGGCGACCAGGCCGCCGACGAACCAGCCAGTCGCGGCGATCAACCACATCCACCGGGTGTCACGTCCTGTCAGGAGGTGGGCTGCCGCTCCGAATCCGAGCGAGAGCACGATCAACAGGCCGAGGCCCGTGAACCCAAGATCCAAGGTCATCGATCGACTCCTTCCACGGGCATCGTGGCGCGGAGGGGCGGCTGTGCATAGTGCCGGATGACACCAGCCGGCGATGCGGCGGAACGCGCCCGCCGGTGAGGGCCCGCCGGTGATGGTGCGTGGTGGGCGGTACTGGACTCGAACCAGTGACATCCTCGGTGTAAGCGAGGCGCTCTGACCGACTGAGCTAACCGCCCCGCCGGAGCGTACACCGCGGGAACCAGGACGACCGCCGTCAGGGCGGTCGTGGATCAGGATGCGAGTGGTGCCCAGGCCGGGACTTGAACCCGGATGAGTTGCCTCATACGCCCCTCAAACGTACGCGTATACCAATTCCGCCACCTGGGCAGGTGTCACCGTGGTGATGGGTCCGAGGGAATGGTACCGAGGGAGGGACTTGAACCCACACGACCTTGCGGCCACTGGTACCTGAAACCAGCGCGTCTGCCTATTCCGCCACCTCGGCACGGACCCCGATCGGTCGCTACCGGCCGACGGCGAGGCGCCATGTTAGCACATCCCAGAATCGGTCCGACGCGTCGGTGACCTGGTGGATCGAGGGTCCGGAGACCGTGTCGCGGAACACGACGACCTCGTCGGCGAAGGCCAGCGGAAGCAGGTACCGGCCGGCCGCCAGGCGCTTCTGGAGCGCGCTGTAGGCGGCCGTCCTGGCTGCCATCGTGCCGGGTGCCCTGGCCTGTTCGAGCAGCCCATCGAGGGTCGGATCCTGGACCCCGCTGATGTTCGATCCGCGGCTCAGCGTCTGGCTCGACGCGAGCAACGGGTAGAGATCCGGGTCCAGCCCGATCCGTAGGTCCGCGACGGCGACCTGGAACTTGCCCACGGATAGACGATCGGCCACGAACGCCCCCGGGGGCAGTGGCATATGGGCGACCGTGAGGCCGATCGCCGCCCAGTCGTGAACGACGGCCGCGGCCACGGCATACAGGCTGGGGTTGCTCGCCTCGGTGGGGCTCAGCACCTCGATGGTCAGCGGCTTCTTGGCCTTGGGCAGGTGCCAGCCATCCGCCGCGCGGGTCCAGCCCGCCGCCCGCAGCGCCTTGGTCGCCGCACTCCGGTTGAAGGCGACCGGCGGATCCGCCTTGGCATCGAACAGGGCGGAGCTCGGCGGGATCGGGTCGGCGGCCACGGTCGCCGCAGCCGCGAACGGGCCACTCACCATCCGCCCACGGTCGAGCGCGGCCAACAAGGCCGTCCGAACCGCAGCCGAGGCGAACTCCGGATGACCCGGTCGGAGGTTGAGGACCGCGGCGGTCAAGGTCGAACCGGGGTAGCGCAACGATCGGGCGCCGGGCTCGCCCGCCAGCTCGCCGGCCAGCGCCGGCGCCAGGCCCGAAGCACCGTCGAGCTTGCCCGCCCGGAAGTCCGTCGCGAGCGCCTGCGGGTCGGTGTAGTAGCGGAACTCGATGCCCGGCAGGTACGGCAACGGCCGCGAGGGTCGCCGCGTCGGGCCCGGTGTGGCAGGGGTTCCTGGCGTCGCCGAGGCGCCCTGACCCGGCCCGCCACCCTGGTCGACCGGCAGGGCCTCGGCGGGAACGAGCGTCACCGACGTGTCCGACAGGTCGCTGACCGCGAACGGTCCGGAACCGACGGGCTCTCGTCCGAAGGCTGCCGACGGCAGGGCGGCGACCGGCACATCACCGAGCAGATGCGCCGGGACGATCGGCTGAGTGAGGGCCTGCAGGAAGCCACCGAGCGGCGTCTTGAGAGTGAAGGTGACTCGCGACGGACCGCTCGCCGCCACCTGGACCTCGTTCCAGGACGAGGCGCCGGGCCCGGTGTAGGCAGGATCCTGGATCGTCTCGATCGTGAAGACGACGTCGTCGGCGGTGACCGGCTCGCCGTCCTGCCAGCGAGCGTCGGCACGCAGGTCGACCGTCCAGGTGCGGCCCGTCTTGTCCACCGTCCAGTCCTCGGCGAGGTCGGGCACGAGCGTCCCGCCCGGTCCCAGGCGCATCAATCCCGAAAAGACCAACGCCACGAGGTCACGGTCCGCCTGCGTCCGGGCGGTCAGTGGGGACACGGATTCGGGATGCCCGACGACGCCCTCGACGTACGGGCGGGCAACGATGTCCGGGATGCTCGCGACCGACGGGGTCGGGCGGGCAGGCGATGCGGCGAGCTGGATGGACGGGACGCTGATGACGGCCGCGATCAAGGCGAGCAGCGCGACGAGGGTCCCGACGACGAAGGTGTCGGTCCGGGTCATGAGACTCCGTGGACGGGATCCGCGGCAGGACCGCGGGGTCGTCCGTCAGGCGGTGATGTTCGGGGACAGGATGTATGAGGCGAGGGAGAAGACGACGAACAGCGCGAGCAGCGCGATCGTGAATTGCCACAGCCGACGTTCGATCCCTCGGCGACTCCGGTAGACGGCGGAATCGCCACCGAACGTGCCGGACAGCCCCGTGCCCCGGGCCTGGAGCAGGATGGCGACGATCAGCGCGATGCTGACGATGATCTGACCGGTTCCGAGGATCGGGTTCACAGGCCGGGGACCTCCGTTCGTACGGCGGCGGATGCTACCACAGGGCCAGTCAGTCAGCCCCTACCGGCACCAGCAGGGACCGTCCCGTCATGCCCTCCCATGGGGTCATATCGGCCAGGTCGAGGAGGGTCGGTGCCACGTCGGCGAGGACCCCATCCCGGATCCGCCTTCGGGCGACCGACCGCCCGATGAGGACGAACGGAACGGGATTGAGCGAGTGGGCCGTGACCGGTCGGCCGGCCGCGTCCCGGAGGTCGTCGGCGTTGCCGTGGTCGGCGGTGATCGCCAACAGGCTGCCCGGGCCGCTCGGATCCGCGTCGTCCAGCGCGGCCATCGCGGCGACCACTCGCCCGAGGCAACCGTCGAGGGCTGCCAGCGCCTCGATCGTCGCGGGCCAGACCCCGGTGTGGCCGACCATGTCCGCGTTGGCGTAGTTCGCGACGATGAAGTCGTAGCGACCCGATCCGATGGCCGCGACCAGGCCATCGGTGACGCCCACGGCCGACATCGACGGCTGGAGGTCGTAGGTCGACACCTTCGGGCTGGGCACGAGCTGTCGGTCTTCGCCGGGCCAGGCGGGTTCGATGCCCCCATTGAAGAAGTAGGTCACGTGGGCGTACTTCTCGGTCTCGGCGATGTGGAACTGGCGCCAGCCAGCCTCGCTGAGGGTCTGCGCCAGCGAGCGTGCGGTTTCCGGCGGGAACGCGACCTCGACCGGAAGACCGGCTTCGTACTCGGTCAGGGTCGCCACGAACGGGTCGATCGGTGCGGGCCGCCCGGACGGCGACGTTCGATCGAAACCGGCGAATGACGGACCGTCAGCCAGGGCGTGGGTGAGTTGGCGAGCGCGGTCCGCCCGGAAGTCCATGTGGACGATGGGCTCACCATCGGCCAGCGGTCGGACGGTCGCGTCGACGACCGTGGGCATCACGAACTCGTCCGTCTCGCCACGGGCATAGGCGGACTCGATGGCGTTGGCGGCGGTCGACGCCCGGTGCTCGGCCTCATGGTGGACGATCGCGTCGTAGCCGCGTTCCGTGCGATCCCAGCGGTTGTCGCGATCCATCGCGAAGTAGCGGCCGCCGACCGAGGCGACGATCGCTCCGGGATGGGCCTGGGCCAGCCGACCTTCGAGGTCATGCAGGTATCCGAGAGCCGAGCTCGGCGGCGTGTCCCGGCCGTCCAGCAGGGCGTGGACCGCGACGGTCTCGACACCCTCCCGAGCCGCCAGTGCCGCGAAGGCGACGAGATGCCGGTCGTTGGCATGGACGCCACCTGGCCCGATCAAGGAGATGGCGTGCACGACGCCATGGGTCGTCCGCGCCCGGCGGCAGGCATCGAGCAAGGCGGCGCGTCGGAAGAACGAGCCGTCGGCGATGGCGGCGTCGATCCGCGGCAGGTCCTGGAGGACGGGTCGCCCCGCCCCGAGGTTCAGGTGGCCCACCTCGGAGTTGCCCATCTGCCCGGCGGGCAGGCCGACCGCTACGCCCGATGCCTCGAGCGAGCTGTTGGGCCAGCGGTCGAGGAGTCCACGCCACACTGGCATCCGGGCGGCGGCGATGGCGTCCGCGGCGGGGTCACGTCCGATGCCGAAGCCATCCAGCACGACGAGGACGATGGGGCGAGGTCGGCCTCCCGTCACCCGGCGAGACCGCGGGCAGCCGCGGTGATGCCGGCGCGGGCCACGATCCCGGCCATCTCGTCGGGTTTGAGCGACGCGCCGCCGACGAGCGCGCCGTCGATCGTCGGCTCTGCGAGGAACGCATCGATGTTCGCGGACGTGACGCTGCCGCCGTACAGGATCGACGTTTCGGTCGCGCGGTCGCCCCAGCCGACTTCGGACAGGGCCTCACGAAGCGTGTCGACCATGGCTGCCGCGTCGAGGCCGGTCGCGTTCCGCCCTGTACCGATCGCCCAGACCGGCTCGTACGCGATGACCAGGCCACCATCCCGGGCGAAACTCGCATCGATCCCCATGAGCGAGCCGCGGAGCTGTCCCTCCACGACGTCTCGGGCGCGCCCCGCGTCTCGGTCAGCCAGCTGCTCACCCACGCACAGGATCGGACGCAACCCGGCGGCCAGTGCCCGATCGACCTTGCGCCGGATCAGGTCGTCGGTCTCGCCGGCGTCACGGCGTCGCTCGGAGTGGCCGACGATCACCCAGCTGGCGAGACCGGTCAGCATCGGTGCGGCGACCTCGCCGGTGTACGCGCCCGCCAGCTCGTGATGGACGTTCTGCGCGCCGACGGCCACGTCGGGGTGACCCTCGACGAGCGCATCGCGCACCGCGGCCAGGCACACGAAAGGCGGACAGATCACCCGCGTGACTCCTGACACCTCGGTCCGGGCGGCGATCACCCTGGCCAGCTCCCCCGCATCGGCCGCGGTGGTGTGCATCTTCCAGTTGGCAGCGATCACGACCTCACGCATGGGCACGGATGATGGCGGCGCGATCATGGGCGCGGCGCTCGCGGAGCGGTCCGGGTGGCGCCGGTTCGGCCTCGGCGAGGCGCTCCAGGCGCTCGAGCGCCCGCTGGACGGCGGAGCGATGCAGCTCGAGCCGGTCAGCAAGCTCGGTCAGGGTCGCCTCGGGCGTCTCCCGCCGGGCATCAGCGACGAGGCGCACGACGTACGGCTGGTCGGACAATCGGCCGTCGGCGTCGAGCACCGCGATCGCGTCGAGCTGGCGTCCGGCCGCTGCGACGGCTCGCTGCAGATTCGCCGACTCGGCGTTGAGGACCCGGTTGAGTTCGCCGCGCAGGGCCCGCGACACCTGGCGGGCCTCCAGTTCCAGCACGGCCCCGGCTGCGCCGATGCGCCGGAGGAAGGTGCCGATCGCTTCGCCCGACTTCCAGGTCACCACGCCGCGACCACGCCGGACGCGCCATGAGGCCGGTAAGCCGACCTGATCCAGCCGAGCGGCGAGATCCTGCGCCTCGTCGGCCGGGACGACGAATTCGAGATGCGCCCGGCCACCGGCCAGGCTCAGCGATCCGCGCCCCAGGAATCGACCGCGCAGCCAGGCGGTCCGACAGTGCTCGGGCGACGCTGCCCAGTCGAACTCGGTGGGTGCCGGATCGGCGGATCGGCGCAGTCGAACCGCAAGGCGCGCGACCGCTGGCTCGCGCGACCCGACCACCCCGTCGAGGCCCGCGGCCTCGGCGACTCGGTCACAAGCGCGCGCCGGATCGATCGCGGCGAGCTCGGCCCGCAAGGCCGCGACGAGATCGCGTTCCGAGCGGGTCACCTCAGGCCGTCCGGACCACGGTCCGCCGGCGGGCGGCCGCCTCGGCCTCGTGGATCCGCATCACCGCCGCCGCCAGCCGCGCCGGGTCGTGGTGATGGGCATTCTCTGGGTCGACCACGTCATCGAGGATCAGACGGGGCGGGTCGGGCGGCCCTGCTGGTGGCCACTCGAGGCGGACAGGGGCGGCCTGCCAGTCGGACGGCACCCGCGCGTCGAACCGATCGTTGGCCAGCACCAGGTCGACGATCCCGGGCGCCGTGTGGGCGATGAGGGCGCGCACATGCCCGGCCAGGTCCATGCCCGCGGTCTCCCCGTCCTGGGTCGCCACGTTGCACACGTACAGGCGCGGAGCGGCCGCAGCCACCACGGCATCGCGGATGCCCGGGATCAGCAGGCTGGGGAGGAGGCTCGTGAACAGACTGCCCGGTCCGAGCACGATCAACTCGGCTTCGGCGATCGCGGCGAGGGCATCGTCGGAGGCGACCACGTCGTCCGGGGTGACCCAGACACGATCGATGGCGGGGGTACGCATGATCTTCGATTGGCCGTCGACGATCTCGCCGACCCGGGTCCGGGCATGCAGCGTCAGCGGGGTGGCCGTCACCGGGACGACCTGGCCGCGCACGGCCAGGATGCGGTTGATCTGGCGCACGCCCTCCTCGAAGTCGCCGCCCTCGATCTCGGTCATCGCGGCCAGGAGCAGGTTGCCGACCGCATGACCGGCCAGACCTGGACCGTCGGCGGCACTCGTCGACGCCTCGCCGTCCGGCGCCGGGAATCGATACTGCAGCAGCTCGCTCATGAGCGGCTCCGCGTCGGCGAGGGCCGCGATGCAGTTGCGGATGTCTCCCACCGGCGGGATACCGAGCTCCTCGCGGAGGACCCCGGACGACCCGCCGTCGTCGGCGACCGTCACCACGGCGGTCAGGTTGCTGGTGTGCTCCTTGAGTCCACGCAGCAGCGTCGACAGCCCGGTCCCTCCGCCGATCGCGACGATCCTCGGACCGCGAGCCAGGAACCGCTTCTGGTAGATGACCTCGACCAGCGGGCGATCCGGGTCGGCCGCCCGGAGTGGGTCGGTCATGACTCGCACGACCCGGTAGGCGGCGTACCCGACCAGGGCGGCGCCCGCGACACCGACCGTCAAACCCCTGAACGGATACGGCAGGAACTGCAGGGTCGCGACGTCGATGACGACCCCGAGGACACCGCCCGGTTCGAGATCCCGCGTCAGCTGGCGCAGGAAATGGGCGAACGCAAGGGCCAGGAACAGCAGGCCGAGGAACACGACCAGCAGCCAGCGTTTGACCCCGATGCCGGGCGTCAGCCAGCGGCGCAGGTTCACGGGGTCCCCGACCCGCTCATGTCCGGTCGAGCTCCCGATGGAAGACCGCGACCGGGCCGGCGTCGCGCTCGCGAAGCCAGGTGGCGATCGCTTCGGCGATCACGATGCTGCGGTGATAGCCCCCGGTACAACCGATGGCGATCGTGAGCCGGGTCTTGCCTTCCTCGATGTAGGCCGGGATCGTGAAGTCGAGGAACTGGCGCATCAGGTCAAGGAAGCGAGCGGTGACCGGCTGGCCGAGGACATAGGCCCGCACTTCCTCGGTCAAGCCGGATCGCGGGCGCAGGTCGGGCTGGTAGTACGGATTGGCGATGAACCGGACATCGAACACGAGGTCCGACTCGAGGGGGACGCCGAACTTGTAGCCGAAGCTGATCAGCTGGAACGCAAGCTGGTCGGGACGGGTCGTGGTCGCCAGCTGGGCGAAGAGCCGTTCGCGCAGCTGGCGCAGCGACAGATCGGACGTGTCGACGATCACGTCGGCCTCGCTGCGGACCGGGTCGAGGATCCGTCGTTCCGCCGCGATCGAGCTCGCGATGCCGCGCTGGTCGTTGAGCGGATGGCGATGGCGGGTCTCGCTGAACCGCCGGATCAGCACGTCATCGCGCGCTTCGAGGAACACGACCCGGGGCTGGATCCCCCGGCCCTCCAGCGCGCCGCGCATCGCGCCCAGGGCGACCACCGGGTCACCGGCTCGCACGTCGAGGACGATCGCCACGCGCGCGAATCGTCGCTCGTCGGCCGACACCAGTTCGGCCAGCTCGGGCAACAGCTCACCCGGCAGGTTGTCGACGACCGTATAGCCAAGGTCCTCGAACAGCTTCGCCGCCGCGGTCTTGCCGCCGCCCGACAGGCCCGACAGGATGATGACGGCCTGTTCCCCGCTGTCCTCCGCGATCGGATCCTCCGGGGCCGCCGTCACCGCCCCGTCCGCTTGATGACCAGCAGGGTCAACTCGAAGAGCAGGTACATCGTTCCGCCGAGCGCGAATGGGCTCACGAGGTCGCCACCCGGCGTCGCCACGGCGGCGAAGATCGCGATGCCCAGCACGACGTAGCGGCGGACCGCGCTCAATCGGGCCGATGTCAGGATCCCGACTCGCGACAGGCCGAACAGCAGGATCGGGAATTCCATCACCAGCCCGAATGCGAGGAACATGGTCGTCACGAAGTCGAAGTACGGTCCGGCGGCGATGTTCGCCCGCAGCTTGTCGTCCGTGAAGCTCAGCAGGAATTGGACCGCGAACGGCAGCACGAAACGGGCGATCCCGACGCCCAGTGCGAAGAAGACGAGGGCCAGTGGGACCCACGGGCGGACCGTGCGCCGCTCGGACGGGGTCAGGCCGGGGGCGATGAACGCCCAGACCTGGTAGAGCAGCACGGGCATGGCCAGGATGATCCCGATGACCACCGAGATCCGGAGCTGGATGCCGAACGCATCGCCGGGACCCAGGACCTGGGCCACCCCGCCCGGAAGCGGCTCGAGCAGGAAGTCTCGGACCTTCGACGCGACGTAGAACCCGACGACGGACCCGGCGACGATCGCCAGGATGCAGCGGAACAGGCGATCTCGGAGCTCGCCGAGGTGGTCCACCAGCGACATGACCGAGCCATCGGGCGCGGCAGTGCCCGGCGGTGGAGCGGGCTCGGCGGGAACGGGGACGCCGGACGGGGCGGGCTCGCGCAACGCGTCGGCGTCGGCCATATCGGGGCGGGACGCCGGCGCTTAGTCGCTGGTGGAGGTCGGCTCGCTGGACGAGGCCCCGGTAGTCTCGGCAACGGGGACCGCAGGAGCGGGCGGCACGGCGGCCGGTGGGACAGCGGCCGGAGGCGGAACGACCGGAGCGCCGGGGGCCGGCAGCGGAGACGTGTCGACCTTGACCGCATCGGTCAGGTCTGACGAGGCCTTGCGGAACTCGCGGATGCTCTTGCCCAGCGCCGCCCCGACGTCCGGCAGCTTGCCCGGCCCGAGCACGAGCAGCGCGATGACCAGGATGATGACCAGTTCGAGGGGTCCAGGGGTCGGCATGATCGG
>DASSMQ010000147.1:0-22234 GCA_035688805.1 Candidatus Limnocylindrales bacterium | reverse complement strand
CTCGTCGTGGAGACCCCTGCTACGCTCTCGCGATGAGCATGCCGACCGTCGGCGAGATGGCTCCGCCGATCGCCCTGCCCGATGAGACGGGCACCGTCCATGACCTCGCCCGACAGCGCGGTCGCTGGACCGTCCTCTACTTCTATCCCAAGGACGACACACCCGGCTGCACGGTCGAGGCATGCGAGTTCCGCGACGAGACCTCGGCCATCACCGCCCGCGACGCCGATGTCTGGGGCGTCAGCCCGCAGGGCGCCGCGAGCAAGCGGCACTTCCGCCAGAAGTTCGGCCTGTCCTTTCCGCTCCTCGCCGACGAGGACCATGCGGCGGCCGAGGCCTATGGCTCGTGGGTCGAGAAGCACAACTACGGCAAGAGCTACATGGGCACGGCGCGGACGACGTTCATCATCGATCCGACGGGTCGCATCGCACGGGTCTGGCCCAAGGTCAAGCCGGAGGGCCACGCCGCCGACGTCGTGGCGGCCCTCGACGAGCTGCGCGCCTCCACCTAGGTGGCCGAAGCAGCGGCCGGACATGCAATGAGACTTCGCTCGTGGGGGGAGACGAGCGAAGCCTCGGCTGCAAGCGTACGCGCACGCCATCGCAGCCGCAAGGCGGATCTGGGTGTCGCCGACCGGACCGACGGACGGCTCCGGGACGCCGGATGACGGAGCCCGGACCGATCGCGCACGACTGGCGGCCGGCCAGATTCATGGTCATCGTCGCCCATCCGGACGATGCCGACTTCGGCCCCGCGGCGACCGCCGCGCGATGGATCGATGAGGGCTCGACCGGGTGGCTCGTGTGCTGCACCTCCGGCGACCAGGGCGGCGAGGACCCGGGCGCGGACCCGCTCGCGCTCGCGGCGATCCGCGAATCCGAGCAGCTGGCCGCGGCCGATGTCGTGGGCTACGCGGGAGTCAGCTTCCTGCACCAGCCAGACGGAGCGCTCGCCAACGACCTCGCCCTGCGCGAGTTGCTCGTGCGGGAGATCCGCGCCTTCCGGCCCGACGCCGTCCTCGCCACCGATCCGGAGACGCTGTTCTACAGCGACGGTGGCGTCAACCACACCGACCATCGTGCGGCCGGCCTGGCCGCGGTCGATGCCGTCTATCCGGCCGCGCGGAACCCGATGGCGTTTCCCTGGCTGGCACGGGACGGGCTGGCCGCCCATGTCGTGCGACGGCTCTACCTGTTCTGGTCAGAGCGACCGACGGCCTGGATCGACGTCGGCTCGACCCTCGAGCGGAAGCTATCGGCCCTGGCCGCGCATCGCAGCCAGATCCATGAGCCCGCCGCTCTGGCGGAGCGCATCCGGGGCTGGGCCGCCAAGGAGGGCGCCACCATCGGCGTCGCCGCCGCGGAATCGTTGCGAGTCGTCGTGATCGACGACGACGAGGACGAGGGGCCTGGCTGACCCGAGCCCTATTCCTCGAGGAGCAGCGGGCGGATCCGACCCCAGGCATTCCAGACCTCGGCCAATCCGTCGGCACGTCGCCCGAGCATCGTCACGAGCTCGCCGAGGCTGAGATCGCCGGCCGATCCGGCCAGGTGCTCGACCGCCGCGACCTGCACGTCGGCGTAGAGCGATCCCATCTCGTGTTCGGTCGGCCAGTGGCGCATCCGCATCGGATCGAGACCGGCATAGCCGAGCGCGAGCGACAGATCGCGCTGCGACGGGACGCGATCGTCGACCCAGCCACCGCGGCCATCGAATCGGTAGCCGAGGGAGGCCAAGGCAGAGGTGATCTCGCGGCTCTGGGATTGACTGAACGGGCCCCAGAAGGGGTGATCCGTGGGAAAGGCGAGGGCAGACGCGGCGATGCTGTCGGACAGGATCGCATCGACCAGATCGGACAGGGCGATCTGCCATCGCCGCCGCTCGTCGGAGACGTCGCCGCCCAACGCGGCCACCATCTCCTGGAGGGCCGAGCGATCGCCGCGCAGCAGTCGCAGGATGCGCGGGCTGGCCCCGTTCCGCAGCGCGACGACCAGGACCTCTGACCCGGGAGCCGTCGACTCTTCGGGCGCCTCGGCTGGTGCCGGCGCGGACGGCACGGCACCCGTGGCTGCCTGCTCGTCACAATCGGCCACCGCCTGGCGGGCCGCGACGCACGCGGACTCGGCTGCCTCGGCCGCGATGCGGGCGCCGTCGGCCTCGATCGAGCTGCGTTCCAGGCGGACCGCGACATCGACCGCGCTCGTCCTCGTCCTGGCGAGGCTCGCCGCCGCCTCCCTGGCACGCCCGTTGATGGCGTTGATCCGTTGCAGCCACTCGCGCGCCGCGGCTTCCACGGCATCCTCGTCGGTGGCCATCGCGCGGCTGGCTCGGAACCGCGCCTGGGCCTCGTCCTTCGCGTCGCGGATGGCCCGGGCATCGGCGGCCGCCGCTGCGTCGGCCATGGCAGTCTCATGCTCGTCGTAGGCCCGTTGCGCGGCGCGATGGGCATCCTCGGCCTCGGCCTGCTTCGCGCGCGCACGGGTCGCGAACTCGCAGCGCTCGTCGGCCAGGCGCCGAGCGTCGTGGCACGGGTCGGTCGAGTCGGACGGCGCGATGTCCGACGACGCCGGCGATCCTTCTGGTGCCTCGACCGGCTGGGCTTCCATGACGGCCGTGGCGGTCCCTGCGGTCGGTGCCGGGGTCGGTGCCGTGGCCATCGCCGTCGTCCCGATGGTCGACGGGCTCGAGGACCCGGTCGAACCGATCGCGGGGACCGCGTCATCGCGGGCGCTCGCGCGAAGCGCGCTGAGCATCGGGTCGATCCCGCCCGCGACCGTCAGGGACCCGGGCGCGCCCGCGGCGGCCAAGGCCCGGGGTGGGCTGGCGAGCGTCCGACCAGGGCCACTGCCATTGACGCTCGGCGCGCCATCAGCTGGTGTCGTCGGCATAGGCAGCGGCGGTTCGCTGGTCCGAACAGGTGTTCGACGCTCGGCGGCCATGACCGGCTCGAGTGGCCGCTGGCGTCGATCGGCCGGTCCACCTCGGGCCGGATCCATGACCACGGGGGAATCGGTGAACGCGTCGTTGGCCAGCGTGGCGGCCCGGCGACGGGGCACGGCATCGGGCGCGACCGTGAGCCGTACCTCTCGCGACGCGGACGGCCGGGCACGGACGATCTCCACGAGCGCGGCGCCGGCGGCGACGCCAAGGATGAGCCCGATCGCCAGAAAGGCGAATTCGCCGGCGGTCACGCTGGTCGCATCTCCTCCGTTCGCGCTCCTCACCGAACGCGGCGGGCCCCTGCCGGGCAGGGTAGCTGCGAGTGGTGGGCGCGTCAACCTGCGGCCACCACACCGGACCGGCACGCCAGGGGGTGGACCCGTGGCTGGACCCAGGGTCTCCGAGGGCTGTACGGACGCGCCGCGTTTTTGCAGCCGCGTCGGAGCGGATGGTAGATTCGGCCGGTCGGCGCTGCGCCGATCCTCTGTTTGCGCCCCGAGCCCGACCACCCCACGGAAAGGCACGTCCCGCTTGGCCATCGATCCCGCCCAGGAATTCCTCGTCCAGCCTGTCGACGCCTCCTGGTTGCAGTGCAACATCGAGTGCCAGGAAGCGTGCCCGGTCGGCACGAATTGCCGCGGCTACCTGAACCTCGCCGCCGAGGGTCGGTTCGAAGAGGGCTACATCCTGTCGCGCGACCCGAACCCGGTCGCGGCGATGTGTTCGTACGTCTGCTCGGCCCCATGCGAACGCGCCTGCCGACGCGGCGATATCGATCGCCCGCTGGCCATCCGGGCGATGAAGCGGTTCCTCGTCGAGTGGCACGAGGCATCAGGGATCCCTGACGTCATGCCGCAGATCACCGCGCGCGCCGAGAAGGTCGCGATCGTGGGTGCCGGACCGTCCGGGCTGGCCGTCGCTCGCGAGCTCGCGATGAAGGGCTATCGCTGCACCGTCTTCGACAGCCTCCCGTACGCCGGCGGGACGATGCTCATCGGCGTCCCGGCGTTCCGCCTCCCGCGTGAAGCCATCGAGATGGACACGCGCCTGGTCGAGCGGCTGGGCGTGACGTTCGTCTACGACACGACGATCGGCACGGACATCACGTTCGAACGACTCCAGGCGGACTTCGACGCGATCGCCATCACCGCCGGCGCGATGGATCCGGTGGCGCTCGACATCCCGGGCGCCGAGCTCGATGGCGTCGACTACGGCGTCGAGTTCATGAAGAAGGCGAACCTCGGCCAACCGATCGAGGTCGGGAACGACGTCGTGGTCATCGGCGGTGGCTACACCGCGATGGACTGCTCGCGAACGAGCCTGCGTCACGGGGCCCAGAACGTGACGATCGCCTATCGCCGAACTCGATCCGAGCTCGTGGTCGACGAAGAGGAACTCGGCGAGACCGAGCGCGAAGGCGTCCGGATGGAGTTCCTGGCCAGCCCGATCGAGGTCCTGGGCGAGGACGGCAAGGTGACCGGCGTCAAGTTCATCCGAAACCGACTGGGCGAGCCGGACGCCTCCGGCCGGCGGTCACCGGTGCCGATCGAGGGCTCGGAGTTCGTCGTCGCGGCCCAGACCGTCATCCCGGCCGTCTCGCAGGCAGCCGACCTGACGTTCCTTCCGGTGGACGCGCGGTTCGAGATCAACCGCGGCCGCGTCAAGGTCGACCCCGCCACGTACGCCACCAACGTCCGCGGTGTCTTCGCCTGCGGCGACTTCGTGACCGGCCCGACCACCTTGATCGAGGCGGCCGGCCATGGCAAGAAGGCGGCGTACGCGATCGACCGGTACCTCGCCGGCCGGACCGACGTGACGGTCGCGGCGAACGTCAAGGTCACGAGCTCGTGGCGCCACGACATGCCCGAGTTCTACGACGTCCTGCCCCGCCAGCACATCCCGATGGTCCCGCTCCAGGCGCGGATGCCGTCGACCGACCCGATCGTCAACTTCAACACGCCCGTCGAGCTGGGCTATGACGCCAACGGCGCTGTCGCCGAGTCGACGCGCTGCCTCATGTGCAACTACAACATCTGGTTCGACCCGTTCCGTTGCGTGCTGTGCGGCGCCTGCGCGGATGTCTGCCCGGAAGGCGTCATCCACATGGTCGACATCAACACGCTCAAGTCGGAGGGCTTGCTGCCGGAGCTCGAGGAGGCGTACGGCTGGGACGATGGCGGGGCGATGCTGCTCGACGAAGAGCGCTGCATCCGGTGCGCGTTGTGCGTCAAGCGCTGCCCGTTCGACGCCATTACGATGGAGCGGTTCGAGTTGCAGGAGATCTCGAACGACGGTCGGCTCTACAAGGAGTCGTACCGTGACGCGCAGCTGGCCGGCACCCCCGGCGTCGCAGGAGGAGCCCGGTGAGTTTCCTCGAGCGGGTCGACCAGACGATCCGCCGTAGTCCGGTCTGGCGCTCCCTGTTCCGCCAGCCGTACCCGCGCGACGAGCGCTCGCGTGCGTACGCGGTCATGAACAACGTCTTCCTGCACATCCACCCGGTCCGCGTCCGACAGCACGCGGTGAAGTTCGCCTACACGTTCTGCCTGGGTGGCTTGTCCTTCTTCCTGTTCCTCGTGCTGACCGTCACGGGCGTCTACCTGATGTTCTTCTACGTGCCGTCGGCGACCCTCGCCTACACGAACATCCTCGATATCCAGAGCGAGGTCACGTTCGGCCTGCTGACCCGGAACGTGCATCGATGGGCAGCCCACCTGATGGTGTTCTTCGTCTTCCTGCACATGATGCGGGTCTTCTACCACGGGGCCTACAAGCCGCCCCGTGAGTTCAACTGGGTCGTCGGGGTGGTTCTCCTCTTCCTGACGATCATGCTGAGCTTCACCGGCTATCTGCTGCCGTGGGATCAGATCGCGTACTGGGCGATCACGATCGGCACCAACATGGGCGGCTACGCACCGCTGGTCAACACGCCCGTGTCGCGCATCCTGTTGGGCGGTGTCGAGGTCGGCCAGAACACCTTGCTGCGCTTCTACGTGGGTCACGTGGTCTTCCTGCCGTTGATCGCGGCGGTCTTCCTCACGGTCCACTTCTGGCGCATCCGCAAGGACGGAGGAATCAGCGGGCCGCTATGAGCACTCATCGCCGCGTTGGCTCCTGCGCGCGCTCACTCACGCACCTTGAGGTGCGCTCGTTCCCGTGCTCGTCGCCGCCTTGCGCTCAGCGCTCCTATCGGCCCGCTAGGCAGTTCGCATGACTGACGTCAAGGCGCCGCCCGAGCGGCGGGAAGTGCAGCCCGTCGATCCTGCGCGTCGAACGGAGATCGACAAGCAGCGGGTGCCGATGTCGGCGCGGCCGTACCGACTCCTGGCGTTGGTCAAGCAGGATGCGGTCGTCCGGGTCCAGAAGGAGCCCGACGACACGGTCATGACCTGGCCCCACCTGCTATCCATCGAGTTCCTGGCGGCCGGGATCATGACGATCTTCCTGCTGCTGATGGGCCTGTTCATCAACGCTCCACTCGAGGAATTGGCCAATGGCAACGTCACGCCGGCGGTCGCGAAAGCGCCCTGGTACTTCCTCGGACTGCAGGAGCTCCTGGCCTACTTCCACCCGACGGTCGCCGGGGTCCTCGTGCCGGGGTTCGTCCTCGTGGGCGCCGCGCTGATCCCGTACGTCGACCGGGGCGACATCCTGGCAACCCGCCCGTCCCAGCGCAAGACCGCGGTGGTGTTGTTCACGCTGTTCTGCATCCTGGGCCTGGTGCTGACGTTCGTCGGCATCTTCTTCCGCGGTCCCGGGTACACCTTCGTGATCCCCTACGTCACCGCGCCAGGGATGTATTTCTCGCTATGACGACGGATCGATGAGCAACTACCACGTCGAACCGGCCGCCAAGCCCGCCGCGCTGACCAAGGAGGCGATCAAATCGCTGCGCAAGGAACAGGTCTCTGGCCTGTCCCGCCGCCAGCTGATGCGGGTCGCGCTGGGCGCCGGCATCGGACTCGGCACGTTGGAGCTGCTGGCCGGGACCCTCGCGTTCGCCTGGCCGAATCTGCGCAAGGGGTTCGGTGGCGTGCTGAAGATCGGCACCCTCGACGATGTGAAGCTCGCGAATTCCAACCTGCCGATCTCTGAAGGCTTCCCTGCCTACTACGCGGAGGCGCGCGCGTTCGTCGTCCTCAAGGATCCGGCCCAACAGCGGTTCACCGCGGGAGAGGACGTCAACGGCGACGGCTCGGCCCTCAACGTGCGGGCTCTGTACCAGCGTTGCCCACACCTCGGCTGCAAGCCGAACCCGTGTCTGAAGAACTTCTGGATGGAGTGCCCCTGCCACGGTTCGCGCTACGACCGGCTCGGGATCAAGGCGGACGGCCCGCAGTACGGCCCCGCTCCGCGGAGCATGGACCGCTTCTCGATCTCGGTCGACAACACGGGAGTCCTCTCGATCGACACCGGGAAGATCACCCTCGGGCCGTTGCCCGTGGCCCTGGGCCAGCCGGGCATCATCCCGCCCCGCACCCCGACGGGCTGCATCTGATCGCCGCTGACGTGATCGACCCCATCCATCGTCGAGGAGCCCGATGACCGACACGCCCGGACGCGCGCCCGAAGGGCACGAGCCCGAGCAGCGCCTGCCCGCCGTCCGCCCGGAGACGGACGTCGCGCCGGTCGAGCGCTTCACCTCGGCGCCCTCGATCCGAAAGCTCGAGTTCACACCCGAGCGCGCGGCGCAGGTGGTCCGTCAATCGGCGAACGCGCGCTGGGTCGGCTTCCTGACGGTCGTCGTCATCATCCTGTTCACCTCGATCTACTGGTTCTACGAGCTCGGCGCGCCGGGCGGCTTGACCAAGGCTCGCCAGGCCATGGAGATCGACGCCCAGCAGGTGTCCAAGGTCGAGCGCGGCTACAACATCTACGAGGCCAATTGCGCTCGATGTCACGGGGCCAAAGGCGAGGGCGGCGAAGGCCCGACCCTGAATCGGCAGGACAAGCTGTTCAGCCACCTGAGCGAGGCCTACATCCGCAACGTCCTCACGGTCGGTGGCCGCTACGTGTGCGGCAATCCCGCCTCGCGGATGCCCATCTGGTCCAACCAGGGGAACCCGCCCGGGCCGCTCAACTACCGCCAGATCGAGGAGCTCATCGCGTTCCTGCTGGCCACCAACGACCAGACATTCATCGTCCGTGACGACCATCTCCTCGATCCGAAGAAGGATCCCATCACGGGTCAGACGCTGACGTTCACCGGCTGGCGCGACCCCAACTACAAGCCGGCCCCCGGAGCGACCCCGTTCCCGGATTGCTGGTCGGACGAATTCAAGAACGCGAGCGGGTCGAGTGCCTCACCGGCAGCCTCGGCCAACCCGAACGCCAAGGTGGTCGAGATCTCGGCGAGCTCGAGCAGCGCCTTCGATCAGACGGCCGTCAAGGCACCCGCCGATGCCGCCTTCGTCATCCATTTCTCGAACAAGGAGTCGGGGGTCCCGCACAATGTCGAGGTGATCGACGCCGGCGGGACGAGTGTGGCCAAGGGCGCCATCATCACGGGCGTCGCCGAGGCGTCCTACGACGTGCCGGCACTCAAGGCAGGGGCGTACACGTTCCACTGCTCCGTCCACCCGAACATGACCGGCACGCTGACCGCCGGATGAGCGTGACGACCCCTCCGGCCCTCGGGACGGGCCTCATCGTCCCGCGGCGTCGTGCCCTGTTCGGGCTGCTCGATGCCGACAGCTGGGCATGGGCCTCGGTCAAGGCCGCCGTCTGGATGATCATCATCATCCTGCTGCTCGGCTATATCCCCGATCGTGCCTATTACTTCACCGTCAACCGGGCGATCGAGCTCGGCGTGCTCGCCTGGTCTCCGGTCAACCTGTGCCCGTCCGACAACGAATCCCTTCCATGTCCCGCGCCGCGCGGAGCGATCGTGCCATGGCATCCGTCGCCCCAGCAGGTCGCCCTGCCGTCGCCACGCACCGACGGGACGGCCGTGCAGCTCGGGACGACGATCCTGTACGTCGGCGGGTCGGACGGGCAGGCCGCGACGGCTGACGTGTCCGTGGCTCGGCTGTCCGGGACGGGCAACTTCGACGCCTGGACTGCTGGGCCGGCGCTACCAGAACCGCGCAGCGATGCCAGCGTCATCGCCGCCTCGGGGACGGTCTATGTGATCGGCGGATATGGCAAGGACGGGGCTCCGACCACCACCGTGTATTCCATCACCCCGGACCCCGCGACCGCCGTGCTACCCGACAAGTGGACCACCGTGGATGCGCTGGCGCTGTCGGAGGGTCGCGCTGGAGCCGCGATCGCCACGGCCACCGATGGACTGCTCCTGATCGGCGGCGAAGGTCCATCCGGGCCTGTCACGACCACGTACAAGAGCAAGTTCGATACGAAGGGCGTCCTGGGCAAGTGGCAGGCGGAAGCGCCGCTGGCCCGGCCGCAGGCCGATGCCCTGGCCGCCATCATCGGTGACTACGTCTGGCTGTACGGTGGTCACGATGGCAATGGCCCGGTGGGAGCGGTCCAGCGCGGGCGCCTCGGCCTGGCCGCGGCCGCAGGCCTGCCGGTCGATCCGAACCAGGGCAAAGTCGTGGGCTGGGACGTCAACAACGCCGCGAACTTGCCGACCGCCCGCGACGATCCCGCCGGCTGGAGTGCCAACGGATCCCTGTACCTCGTCGGCGGCGCGGACAGCGACGGCCTCAAGACGGAGCTGTACTGGTCGATCCCGACCAATGGCGGCGACATCCCCGAGTGGAAGCATCTGGCTCAAAGCGACCTGCCCGCAGGACTCAAGGGGGCGAGCGCGATCGTGACCGGACCGAATGTCGTCCTGGTCGGCGGTGAGGCGTCCAGTGGCCCGCTGCAGTCCAGCGTCCGGGCGAATACGGCCCCGCAGGCGCCGTTCTTCCAGGTCGGGCTCGTCGGGGCGACGGTCCCCGGGCTCAAGATCGACGGCGAGATCGGCCAGCAGCTCGGCTACCTGAACGCGGCCGGCGCCGGCACGTTGGACTTCGTCGTCCTGTTGCTGATCGGCTGGGGTTTCGCCCACAAGGAGCAGGCCAGGGCGCTGATCGCACGGGTCGTTCGCCGCCGCCGCTGAGCGCAACGGTGGTCGTGATCGACCTCCGCGATCGACGACCGAACGTCAGTCGGGCAGATCACCCTCGCCGGGTTGCGGCGTCCCGTGGCGTACCGGCAGGCCGGCCCGCTCCCAGGCCTCCATCCCGCCCGTCACGTTGACGACATCAGCCCGCCCGGATCGGAGCATGAAGCCCGTCACCGCCGCCGATCGGGCACCGACGTGGCACACGAACAGCAACGGTCGGTCCGTCGGCAGCTCGCCGGCCCGCAGCTGGAACGTCGAGGTCGGGACCGACACGGCGCCCGGTGCCCGCACCGTGGCGAACTCATCCGGCTCGCGCACGTCGATCAGCAATGGTCGCTCAGGATCCTCCCGTAGTCGGCGTTCCGCCTCGCGGACGTCGATCGATGGCAACGTCGGTCCTGGATTCATCGAGGCCTCCAGTCGATGTGGATGGGTCGGTCGATGCCCTCGGCGTCCATCGATACCAGTCGTCCTTCCATCGCGGCGATCAGACCGCTGACATCGAGCTCCACGCCGGTGATCGAGCCGGTCACCAGGCCGGAGCGCAATCGCTCGAGCGCCCCCTCGAGGTTGCGCCGGACGCCGAGCGGATTGCCCCGGACGGCGTGGACGTCGGCCGCGGCGAGCTTGATCAGCCCCTGGATGAGGGCTCGCTCCGCGACATCGGCGGAGCCCATCCAGGCTGGCTCCATGAGCTCGTGGGCCTCGAAGAAGTCCCCAGCGGTGTACGCCGCGAGACCCGCCTGCACCGCCGCGGCCCGATCGGTCGCCGGGAGGGGTCGATAGGCCTTGGCCCGACCGTCCGGACCGCGGATCAGCCCGGGCGGCTGGGCGTCGGTCACGTCAGCTCGATGAGCGGCCGTCGGGATCCGAACCCGGTGTCCAGCTCGTGCCAGAAGGCGACGTCGTCCTCACCGAGCTGCCAGCACAGCCAGACCTGCCGCCCCGCAGAGAGGGCGGGGAAGTCGATGAGCCCGCGTTCGATGTCGCGCAACGTGATCCCGAGGGCGTCGATCCGGGCGACTGCGGCGGTCATCTGGTCGATGATGCCCTGCATCCGCAGGCGGATCCGCTGCGACTCCTCGTCGTCCGACTCCGACGAGGCGCCCGCCGAGGCCGAGGCGTGCGCCGCCAACGTGCGATCGCGAAGCCGGATCAACTCCGCCCGCTGGTCAGACAGCGTGGCCAGCAACGGCCCGACTTCCGTGAGGGCCGTGTTGGCAGCGTCGATGTCGAAGAACCGGGCCATCGACCGATTCTAGCCGCCTCGCGCATGGACGACCCTCGGCACGGACCGGTCGCGTACCATCGGGCGCGGAGGAGGCGCACGTGGACCTGGGTCTCGATGGGGCGCGGGCGGTCGTCACCGGCGGCTCGAGTGGGCTTGGCCGGGCGATCGGGACCGCCCTGTCCGCGGAGGGCGCGCGAGTCGCCCTCGTCGCCCGACCATCGGAGCGGCTCGACGCGGCTGCCGCTGGACTGGCCGGGGCGCTCGCGATCGGAGCGGATCTGAGCACGCCCGATGGACCGGGCCGGGCCGTCGACGCGGCGGTCGCGGCATTCGGCGGGCTGGACCTCGTGCTGGTCAACTCCGGCGGCCCGGCGCCCGGGACGTTCGACGAGCTCGACGACGCCGGCTGGGCGGCTGCGCTGGACAGCACGCTCCATAGCGCGCTGCGCCTCATCCGTGCGAGCCTGCCGCACCTGCGAGCGAGTGATCGGGCGGCGTTCCTCGTGATCCTCTCGTCCTCGGCACGCGAACCCATCCCGGGCCTGACGGCGTCCAACACGATCCGGCCCGGCCTGGTCGGCCTGATCAAGTCCCTGACCGCGGAGATCGCCCCGATCCGGATCAACGGCATCGCCCCGGGCCGGATCACGACGCCGCGGATCCTCGAGGTCGAGGCCGCCACGGCCGCCCGGACCGGCAGCACGACCGACGCCGTGCGTGCCGCGGTCATCGATCGGATCCCACTGGGTCGCTATGGCGATCCCGCCGAAGTCGGCCGGCTCGGCGCGTTCCTGATGTCGCCGGCCGCGTCGTACGTCACCGGCGCCATCATCCCTGTCGACGGTGGCATGGTCAGGAGTCTGCCGTGATGCGTCGCCTGTTCCTGTGGATGGCCCGGAACGCGTGGTTGAAGGACCATCTCCCGCGCTTCCCGTTCATGCAACGGGCGGTCCGGCGGTTCATGCCGGGCAACACGCTCGACGCGGCGCTCGATGCCGCCGCGCCGCTCGAGGCGATGGGCATCGGGTCGATGTACACGCGACTTGGCGAGAATCTGGCCAGCCTCGATGCCGCCGACGAGGTGGCCGACCACTACCTCGGGGTCTTCGACGCGATCGTCGCTCGCGGCTACCACGGCGAGGTCTCGGTCAAGCCGACGCAGCTGGGTCTCGACCACGACGAGGACCGGACCCTGGAACACCTCATCCGCCTCGCGGAGAAGGCGGCCGAGACCCGCTCGTACCTGTGGATCGACATGGAGGGCAGCGCCTACGTCGAGCGGACCATCCAGCTCTACGAGCGGTTGCGCGCCATCCAGCCCCGCACGGGCATCTGCCTGCAGGCCTACCTCCGCCGGACCGTCGCGGACATCGAGCGGCTGCGTCCACTCGATCCCGCCATCCGACTCGTGAAGGGGGCCTACGACGAGCCGGAGGCCATCGCGTACCGCGACAAGCGCCAGGTGGACGCGAGCTACCTCGCGATCGCCGTGGACATCCTGAAGACCGGACGCGGTCGGCCGATCCGGCTGGGGCTCGGCACCCATGACGTTGCCTTGATCGAGCAGATCGCCGACCAGGTCGAACCAGCCGGTGTCCCACGCAGCGGGTTCGAGGTCGAGATGCTGTACGGGATCCGGACGCGGGAGCAATATCGGTTGGCTACGACCGGGTATCGCGTCCAGACGCTCATCGCCTACGGTGAAGCCTGGTATCCCTGGTATATGCGTCGTCTGGCCGAGCGCCCGGCGAACGTCGCCTTCGCCATCCGCTCGCTGTTGCCATGAATCCCGCCCGACCGCCGCACCATCGCCACGAGGAGGGGCCCGACCGATGACCACTGCATCCGCCCGTCGCATCGCCAGCCGGATGGCCACGATCGGCACCGAGAGCGCCTTCGAAGTCAGTGCGCGGGCGCGCGCACTCGAGGCCCAGGGTCGGTCGATCATCCACCTTCAGATCGGTGAGCCCGACTTCGATACGCCCGCCCACGTCCGTGAGGCGGCCAAGCGCGCCCTCGACGAAGGCGCAACCCATTACGCGCCGTTCCCCGGGATCCCGGCCCTGCGCGAGGCGATCGCCGCGGACGTCGGCCGCCGCAAGGGCGTGACCGCGGACCCCTCCCAGGTCTTCGTCACGGTCGGCGGCAAGGGCGTGATGCTGTACGCCATCCTGGGCCTCGTCGACCCCGGCGACGAAGTGATCGTGCCGGATCCGGGCTATCCGATCTACGAATCGCTGACCCGCTTCGTCGGGGCGACGCCCGTGCCGATCCCGATCCGCATGGAGAACCAGTTCCGACTGGACGTCGAGGAGCTCGCCGGGCTGATCACGCCCCGGACGCGGCTGCTCATCATCAACTCGCCGGCCAACCCGACGGGTGGCGTGCTGACCCGGTCGGACCTCGAGCGGATCGCCGAGCTCGCTCGGGAGCACGACCTGTGGGTGATGGCCGACGAGATCTACGGGCGGATCCTGTACGACGGTGAGGAGCACGTCTCGATCGGGTCGCTGCCGGGGATGGCCGAGCGAACGATCATCCTCGATGGCTTCTCCAAGACGTTCGCGATGACCGGCTGGCGGCTCGGTTACGCCGTCGTGCCGCCGTCGCTCGTCCAGACCTACTCCCAGCTCGTGATCAACACGATCTCGTGCGCGCCCACGTTCGCCCAGGTCGGCGCCGTCCAGGCGCTGGTCGGGCCGCAGGACGACGTCGACGCGATGGTCGTCGAGTTCAAGGCACGGCGCGATCTCATCGTGGCTGGGCTCAACGAGATCCCGGGTATCCGGTGCGCAACGCCGCTCGGTGCCTTCTACGCGTTCCCATCGATCGGCGGGACCGGGCTGTCGGGTGCGGACCTGGCCGAGCGCCTGCTCCATGAGGCCGGCGTGTGCGTCCTGGCCGGGACGGCCTTCGGTGGGGTCGGCACCGACCACATCCGGATCTCGTACGCCAACTCGCGCGCGAACCTGACCGAGGCGCTCGGCCGGATCGGCCGGTTCGTCGAGGGACTCGGCCGTGGCTGACCGGCCCAGGGTCTTCGTGGCCAGGCGGATCCCGGATGAGGGACTTGACGCGGTCCGCGCGGCCTGTGACATGGACCTCTGGGAGGACGACCTGCCGCCGCCCCGCGACGAGCTGCTCCGACGGGTGGCCGGTTGCGACGGCGTCCTGACCCTGCTGACCGACAAGGTCGACGACGCGTTCCTCGACGCTGCGGGGCCGCGGCTCAAGGTCGTCAGTAACTATGCGGTCGGGTACGACAACATCGATGTGCCCGCGTGCGCTCGACGCAGCATCGCCGTTGGCAACACCCCGGGCGTGCTGACCGACACGACCGCCGACCTCGCCTTCGCCCTGCTCATGGCCGCCGCCCGACGCCTGCCCGAAGGCGATCGCTACGTGCGCGCCGGGGCATGGAAGACGTGGGGACCGCTGCTCCTGCTCGGTCCTGACGTGCATGGTGCGACGATCGGGATCGTCGGCTTCGGCCGGATCGGTCAGGCCGTCGCGCGACGCGCCCGAGGGTTCGGCATGCAGGTCCTCTATCACGACCTCGAGCCGCTGCCGCCGTCCGTCACGGACCCGCTCGGGGCGACCTACCTCCCGCTAGAGCAGCTGCTGCCGCGCAGTGACTTCGTGACCCTCCACGTCAACCTCTCGCCGGTCACCCGCCACCTCATCAACGAAGGGACGCTGGCCCAGATGAAGCGGACGGCCGTACTGGTCAATACGTCCCGCGGCCCGGTCGTCGACCAGACGGCCCTGGCGGCGGCATTGCGCGACGGCGTGATCTGGGCGGCGGCGCTCGACGTGACCGACCCGGAGCCCATCCCGATGGACGACGCCCTCCTCGGCCTCGACAACTGTCTGATCGTGCCCCACATCGCGTCCGCATCGAGGGCGACTCGCGGGAAGATGGCCGCGATGGCGGCGGCCAACCTGCTCGCCGGGGTGCGCGGCGAGGCACTGCCGACCGAGGTGCCGGGACCGGGCTGAGCACCCGGCACGCGGCGGACCCCCTCGGGTCCCGAGGGGGTCCAGTTCCGGGTGGGGTCCGCCGGCTGGTCGATCCGGTCGACGGTCACGCTCACAACTCGAGCCGCCGCACCTGATGGGTGGCCAGCATCGCCAGCGCGACCACGCCCACCGCCCAGGCGATCGACGCCGACGCTGGCGCCCATCGCGGCCCCGACAGCCGCTCGGGGAACCCTGGACGACCGCCGCGCCAATACTCGGGCCGGTCGGATCCCTGGAGGACCGAGTCGGCGCGTCGCTCGGCGGCCCGATCCGTGACCACATGCACGCGAACCCGGCGCGGGCACCGAAGGCACACGGCTCGTTCGCATTCGCCCTAGCGTTCGTGCCGCGCGCATCCATCCTTGTCCGCCCGAGCAGGGTCTGAGCTCCGCACCGCGATACGCTACGCAGCGGGCCGGTAGCTCAGCGGTTAGAGCAGGGGACTTTTAATCCCTGTGTCGTGGGTTCGAATCCCACCCGGCTCGCCACTGATTCGTGCGTGAAATGCGTCTCGGCGACGCTAGGACTCGATCCGTGACAAGGCCGGTGCAGCCACGTTTGCATCCGCACTCACGGAGTCCTATCAGCCGAGGATGCCCTCGATCCGGGCCACGGCCTTGCGATCGGCGCCCGGGATCAGGTGCCGTGCGTGCCGAGAGTGATGCCGATGGAGGCATGGCCGAGGATTTCGACACGGTGACTGGGCTTTCGCCCTGGTCGAGCGAGAACGATGCATAGTCGTGTCGGGCGTCGTGAAGTCTGCGAGGCGGGAGGCCAGCGCGCTTGAGGGCGCGGTGATAGGCCATCAGGATGTTCGATGCGTCGATCGGGCGGCCCGTCTCCGTGCAAAACACCAGACCCTAAAGCGACCCGATCCATGTTGGCCCGAGCGCGAGCCGCTCCTCGAGCTGGCCCAGGCGACGGACGCCGACGGCGATCCGATCGATGCGGGCGTCTGGATTGCCTGGGCTATCAACGCGCCGGCGCGTGAATGGGTTGCGGCCTGCCGAGCGGTGGGCTGGGATCCCGCACAGCGGCCCGCTCGGCCCATGGTCGACGAGTTCGGGCACGGCTCTCGGGGCAGCGTGTTCGCGGCCAAGTGGGCCGCGAACGTCGCAAGGCTCAAGGAGCAGGGGCGCCATATCGGCGGCTACTGATAAGGAAGCTCGCCCCGGGCCCCGACCTCCACCACGCCCGGAGGCCGGGCTGCCTGCCGCCTCCCAGCATCGTCTCTGGCGCCGGTAGGACGCTGAAGAACGCCCGCTGCCGCGCGAAAGCCGAAACCGTACCCGTTGTGAGGGGCATGGCGTGCCTTCCCAAGGCAACGGCGGAGTCGCCCGCCTGGGCTACGTCATGACGTACTGGATCGTCGGTCACGACTACCGAGAGGGGCACCTCCCGACCCGGGACGCCGCGCTGCGCGCGCTCGACGCTGGGGTGAAGTCGGCCGCCGCCTGATCGAGCAAGCATTACGACATTAGCGCCGTAATGCCTAGCCGACGCGACGAGCAGCAGGCTGACCCCACCGCCCCGGGAGGCCCGGTCCCAGCACTTCACCGTTTCGGCGTCGACCCCTAGCTTCGCCGCCCGCTCGGGGCGCGACAGACCGACCAACGAACCGTTGTCGCGGCGACGGCCGGGGCGTAGGCTGGCCGCAGGAGAAGCCCGCGCGGACTGAGATGTCGGACCTGGTCGTTCGAGGGAAGGAGGCACCCGTGGACTGGCGCGGAGTTGTGCCATCGAGGCAGCATCATCCGAGGCGGGCCGATCGCGTGGCGAGAGGGTTCGTTGGAGCGCTGGTCGTCGCCGCGCTCGCGACAGGACCAAGCGCCGCGACCACGCCGAGCACCGAGGTGTTCACGCTGCTCCAGAGTGATCACAGCTGGAGCGCCACAGGAGCCTTCACCGAAGGGGGCACGTGGCAGACATATCGCCGGGCTCTGGGGGGACTCCCGTCGCCGGTCGCATTCGCCGGCACCTTTTTCGTGACGCTGACGGGTGCCCGGGGGACGATCGATCTCCAGTTGTTCGTGGAGTTCAACGAGGTCCAGGAACGCGATCTCTGCACGATCACGGGAGGCAGCGGTGACTACGCTCGGCTCGCCGGCCAAGGGACCTGGACCCAGGTCGGGAGAGGGACCGAGGCTGTCCTGACCTGCACCGCCGATGTGAACGCGTCCTGATCGGGCCG
Organism: Candidatus Limnocylindrales bacterium; assembly: GCA_035688805.1. GTDB lineage: Bacteria > Chloroflexota > Limnocylindria > Limnocylindrales > CSP1-4 > SPCO01. The sequence goes on along the minus strand of DASSMQ010000147.1, from coordinate 4,776 downwards.
GCCACTCCAGAACTGAGACACAGACGAACTGTCGTCAGTCCCAATGGCGGACGATTAGCCGACGGGTGACGGGATGCGGCGGACGCCGGCTCTCTGATCGCAGCCCCGCGGAGCGACCAGAACGGGGGCCGCCGGGCGCCGGAGATGCTCTGTGATGGTCGGCCTGACCCACCCAAGGGCCCTGCGATCCCTGAATAGTGGTCGCGTCTGGGCCGGTTTCACGCACGAATGAGGCACGATCCGACGCTCAGGGAGCCAGTGCAGCCTACGGCGCAGCCTCAGCCCGTCACACCGGCACAAGCACCGGGAGGTTGAGCGCCCGGATGACCACCACGGCCCATGCAGACGCCGCCAGCGCCCACACGATCAGGATCACCCACCGCTCGCGAGCTCGATCGCCCATCGGTCTATGACCGGCGCGGTAGCGATGCGCGATGGCCGCGGAGTGTCCAGCCCGCATACCAACGGGTAGGTGCCGGTGCCGTCGTGCCGGCATGGTCCGCATAGTCGTCGACCCTGCCGGGATCAGACCGGCACCATGCGATGCTGCGTCTCTGGCAAGAGCAGGACGAGCGCCACGACGACGAGCGCGGCGAGCACGAGCCCTGCCGTGATCTAGCGCGATGACGTCATCCCGTTTCCCTGGTGTCGGAGCTCCGTCCTCGCCACCCGGCTCGCTATCGTCGTGCGCCGTGCTCCGTGCCACTCGGCCCGTGGAGAACGTGACCCTAGGCCCGGCATCGCGCTGGACGCGTGCGGCATCATGAGCCCGGTGTCGGGGGTCACGCGTCCGTCCCCACGCCCCCGACCAGCCCAGCATCGTGATCAGAGGGTGATCCCATGCGAATCCGTCGGGGGCTCCTGTTCTGGGGCTTGTTCCTCATCCCGCTCGGGGGCCTGCCCCTGCTCGTCCGGGCCGGCCTGCTCGACGCGAATGCCGTCGCCGACGCCTGGCGGTTGTGGCCGCTCCTGCTCGTCGCGCTCGGCCTCGCGCTGATCTTGGGACGCAATCGCGCCGGGGTCCTCGGCACCACCATCGCCGCGCTCGCGCTCGGCCTGATGGCCGGCGGTGCCCTGGCAGCCGGGACGCCCTGGTTCAGCAATGTCGGGGATTGCAGCAGTACGACCGGTGCCAACAACCAGACGTTCGACGGCAATGGCACGTTCAGCGCCGATGCCAGTGCGCGCTTCGAGCTCGACTGTGGCGCACTCGATGTTTCGGTCGCGCCCGGCAAGGATTGGACGCTCCACGCCATCTACCGAGGCAATGCCCCGAGCGTCGAGCAGACCGGCACCTCGCTCGATGTCCGCTCCGTGTCCTCCGGGTTGAGCCTTCGGCGCGCCACCTGGACCGCCACGCTCCCGGCCGACGCGCTCCGCCAGCTGGCGATCCGGGCCAATGCCGCCACCGGCACGATCAAGTTGGCCGGCGCGAACCTGACCGGCCTCACCACGGACCTGAACGCCGGCGATCTGCGGATCGACGCCAGCGGCGCGAAGGTCGCCAGCCTGGATGCCACGATGAACGCCGGTCGGTTGCGGATCGCCGTCAGCGACAGCATCTCCGGGAGCATGTCCGCGAATGCAGGTGCCATGGAGCTCTGCGTCCCGCCGGATGCCACCCTTCGCCTCCGGGTCAAGGAGCAACTGACGTTCGGGACGAACCTCGCGAACCGCGGTCTGACCAAGAGCGGTGACATCTGGACACGTGCCGGATCCGCGACCGCACCCGTCGTCGACTTGTCCATCGAAGGCAATGCCGCGAGCTTCAACCTTGACCCCGACGGAGGCTGCTGATGTCTGATCGACTGTTCCGCTCGCGCGACGATCGGATGCTGGCCGGCGTGGCCGGCGGCCTGGCCGAGATGTGGGATGCCGACCCGGCGCTCGTTCGGTTGGTGTGGGCGCTGCTCGTCATCTTTACCGGTGGGCTCGCGCTGCTCGTCTACATCGTGATGGCCATCGTCGTCCCCGAAGAAGATGACGTCGTCCCGGGCGGGATGCCGGCCGCCTGGCCCGGCACACCACCGACGCCCGCGACGTCCTCGACGATGGATGCGACGACGACGGAGACCACGGCGACTCCGACCGGCGACGCCGTCGCGTCGCCGGCGTCCGCGCCCCTCACGGGGAGCGGTTGGGTCGTGCCGCCGCCGACCGCCCGACAGGCGAGGGCCGAGGCGCGGGCGGCCCGACGCGCCGCCCGTCGGGCGCGCGGTGAGGGCATCTCGGGTGGCCTGCTCCTCGGAGGGCTGCTGGTCCTCCTCGGCCTCTTCTTCCTGGTCCGCCAGTACCTGCCAAGCCTCGACTTCGAATGGTTCTGGCCGGTCGTCCTGGTCGGGCTCGGGGTCATCCTGTTGCTGTCCGCGGTCGGCCGCGGACCGCGCTCCGGCGACCAGGGATGACCCAGGCTCGGCGGGGCTCGATCGTCGGGGCGACCTGGCTGATCGGCCTCGGACTCGTGTTCCTGGCCCAGCGAGCGCTGGACGTGCCGTGGGTCCAGGCGTGGCCGCTGTTCCTCATCCTGCTCGGTACCGCGAACTTCGTGCAGACGGTCCTCGACCGTCGGCCCGGGATCGGCGGGATCTGGATGTTCACCTGGTCGATCGTCTGGATCGGTGTCGGGGTCATCCTGCTGCTGAGCACGACGGGGCGCCTCGGCACCGGGCCGATCGACCTCATCGTCAACGGCTGGCCGTGGCTGCTCGTCGGACTCGGCGTCTGGTTGCTGATCGGGGCGGTGATGCCGGGTGGCCCGGCGCCGACGGAGCGCCTGGCGATCCCATTGCGTGGCGCGCCCGCGGCCGCGGTCCGGATCCGGTTCGGAGCGGGGACGCTGGTGTCCCACCGAGCCGAAACGGGCATGCTGGTCGACGGGACATACGCGGGCGGGGTCGTCCAGCGTGACATCGGGCCCGGCCGGATCGAGCTCTCGCAGGACACCACCTACGGCATGCCCTGGCTCGATCACCGCTCGGGCTGGGATGTCGGGCTGACCGGCGAGGTCCCACTCGACCTGCGGCTGGAGGCTGGCGCCAGCCGCACGACGCTCGACCTGCGTTCCCTGCAGCTGCGCAGCCTGGACCTACAGACCGGCGCCAGCGAGACGCGCGTCGTGCTGCCAGCCGCCGCGGGCATGACCCAGGTGCGGGCCGAGGCCGGCGCGGCGTCCCTGACGATCGAGATCCCGAGCGGCGTCGCCGCGCGAATCCGGACGCGCATGGCGCTCGGGAGCAGCGCCATCGACGAGGGGCGCTTCCCGCGCGTCGGCGACCTGTACCAGTCGATCGACTACGGGACGTCAGCAAACCGCGTCGACCTCGACATCCAGGGTGGCGTCGGAGCCGTGCGCGTGGTCGGAGGCGCCTGACCCGGTCCTCTCATGACGCTCTCAGCGCCGATGGCGACGCTGGGCGACATGCTCACCCGAACGCGACCGGCCGTCGCCCCGATGCCGGTGCTTCCGCGCGCCGGCCGGCGGGTCCGTGCCGAGGACGTCATCGCGATCCTCGTTGCCAACGGCCTGTTCATCGTCGCGATGTGGGTCCGTCATGGCGGGCTCGACCAGCTCGGCACCGTGGCGGGGATCGCGACCGGACTCGGCCAGGTCACCGCCCTGCTCGGTACCTACTTCGCGCTCATCCAGCTCATCCTCATGTCGCGCGCCCCGTGGCTGGACCGGACGTTCGGGCGGGACCGGCTCACGGTGGGCCACCGGTGGGTCGGCTTCGCCAGCGTCTGGCTGATCGTCGGTCACGGTGTCTTCACGACCGTCGGGTTCTCCCTGTCGGAGGGCCGATCGGTGCTCGGGGAGTTCTGGACCCTCATCACGACCTGGGACTTCGTCCTGATGTCGGTCGTCGCGCTCGTCCTGTTCGTGGCCGTGGCCATCACCTCGGTCCGACTCGCGCGTCGCAAGCTGTCCTACGAGACGTGGTACGGCGTCCACCTCTATGCCTACCTGGCGATCGCGCTCGCGTTCGCTCACCAGCTCGCCGTCGGGACCGATCTCGTCGACGACCCGATGGCTCGCCTGTACTGGATCGGGCTGTACGTGATCACGTTCGGGCTGCTGCTCCCGAATCGGGTCGGCACGCCGATCGTGGTCAACCTGCGGCACCGATTCCGGGTCAGCAATGTCGTCGAGGAAGCGCCTGGCGTGATCTCGGTCTACCTTCGCGGGCGCGATCTGGAGCGGTTCCCGATCCGGGCCGGCCAATACGTCGTCGTCCGGTTCCTGACCGACGGGTGGTGGCGGTCGCACCCCTACTCCATCTCCGCTCAGCCGAACGGGCGCTGGCTTCGCCTGACCGTGAAGGCATTGGGGGATGACTCGTCGCGGCTGACCTCGCTTGCCATCGGGACACGGGCGATCGTCGAGGGCCCCTACGGCAACATGACCAGCGAGCGGGCCGGTTCCGACCGCGTGCTGATGGTCGCCGGGGGCATCGGCGTGACCCCGTTGCGAGCCCTGGTCGAGGAGCTTTCGACGCGGGCGCGCGTCACCCTCCTGTACCGGACCAGCGACGCCGACGACCTCGTCTTCCGCAAGGAGCTCGACACGTTGGCGACCCACCGAGGCATCACGGTCCACTACCTGACCGGACGGCGCGATCGCGAGTTCGATGCGCGGGACCGGGATCCACTGGCCCTGCCCTCGATCCGTCGGCTCGTGCCCGATATCGCCGCGCACGACGTCTACCTGTGCGGGCCCACCGGGATGATGGAGACGGTCGCCGCGACCGTCGAGGACCTCGGCGTTCCCAGCAGCCGCAT
>DASSMQ010000146.1:0-8500 GCA_035688805.1 Candidatus Limnocylindrales bacterium | reverse complement strand
ACGATGAACACGACGCGGTGACCACGGGCGCGCAGGACCTGCCCGATCCCGACGCAGTTGTTGGTCGGGCCGTAGGCGCCCTCGGGGAAGAACACGATCGTGCGCGCGTCGGTCACGGGGACTCCTCCAGCCGGGTGATCGGGGGAATCTAGCGTCCGAGGACGAGCGCGATCGCCAGGATCGCGACGGCCGCGACAGCGACGAGCCCATCGGCCGCCCGCCAGGGCATCGGGCGGTAGTGGGTGCGCGGCCCAGAGCCGAAGGCGCGCGCGTCCATCGACAGGGCGAGGCGGTCGCCGTGGCGGATGGCCAGGACGAGCAGTCCGACCAGCAGGCGCGGATGCCAGCCGCCGCGCAACCCGCGGATCCGTCGCGCCTGGCGAAGCGTGGCGAGGTCCTCGGAGAAGCGCGGGATCGCCTGGTAGGCGGCCAGCGCTCCGTAGGCGAACCGTGCCGGCAGCCCGGCCTGCTGGACGAGCGCGTCGGCGAGGCGGGTCGAGTCGGTGGTGAGGGCGAAGACACCGCCGACGCAGGCGATGGCCACCGCCCGCAACGCGATGGCGATCCCACCGGCCGCGGCGGCGGTCGAGATCCGTAACGGACCGACGGCGAGCAGGGTCGTGCTCGTTTCGTCCGCGTTCGCCGCCGAGAACAGCATGTTGGAGATCCCGACGGTGAGTGCCGCGATCCACAACGGCGCCAACGTCACGGCCATCCCGCGCGGCGGGACGCCACCGAGCGCGAGGCCCGCCGCGATTGCCGCCGTGGCCAGCACGAGCGGCGGCAAGGGATGCAGCGTGAGCGCAAGCCCGACGAGCCACACGACCGCGATGGCGAGCTTGATGACGGGGCTCGTCCGCCCAAGCGGGCTGTCGAGCTGGGCATCGCCGACTTCGAGCCGTTGCGCGATCACGCCGCCGTCTCGTCGCTGGCGATCCAGCCGTCGGCCATCGTCACGATCCGGCGGGCCACGTCGCCCACGAAGCGCTGGTCGTGGGTGGCGGCGATCAGGCACGCCCCGTCGTCCAGGTGGTCCCGGAGGATCCCGAGCAGGCCCTCGTAGCCGGTCCGGTCCTGGCCGAACGTGGGCTCGTCGAGGACGAGGACCTTGGGTCGGCGGATGAGGATGCAGGCGAGGGACAGGCGACGCTGTTCGCCACCGGATAGGCGGTATGGGCTGCGTCCGCTGAACCGTTCGAGGGGCAGGTCGAGGCGGGTCATCAGCTCGTCGACCCTGGCCGACTCCTCGGGCGTCAGGCCGAGTCGCACCTCTTCACCCGCGGTCGTGGCCAGGAATTGGCGCTCCGGTTCCTGGAAGACATAGCCGGCTCGTCGGGCGAGGGTCGCTGCCGGCAGGCGGGACGGCTCGTCGCCGCCGAGCGACACGCTGCCGCGGTCCGGCCGCAGCAGGCCGACCAGCAGCCGGCCGAGTGTCGACTTGCCACTCCCGTTCGGTCCGACCAGGGCGATCCGTTCGCCGGCCGCGGCCACGAGGTCGATGTCGCGGACCACCGGCTCGCCCCGCTCGTAGCCGAACCGGATGCCCTCGGCGACGACAGCGGGGTCGGTCGCGCCAGTCCGGTCACGCGGGTCCCCTGGCCCCGCCAACTTCGTCCTGCTCCCCTCTCCCGGCAGCCAGATGCCGGCGTCGCGCATCCGCGCGGCCGATCGGGCGAGGACGTCGTCCGGGGCGCCGACGTCGATCTGGCGGCCGTCACGGTCGAGGGCCAGGATCACGTCGGCCATCGGCCACGCCCGGTCGACCTGGTGCTCGATCAGCACGACCGTGGTCGACCGTTCCTCGCGGAGGGCAGCCAGGGACGCCATGAGGTCGGTGGCCCCGGCGATGTCCAGGCTGGCCGTCGGCTCGTCGAGGACGAGCAGGCCCGGGCGCGGCGCGAGCGCGCCTCCCAGGGCGAGCCGCTGCTGCTGTCCACCCGAGAGTCGCCGGGACCGGCGTCGACCCAGGCCGCCCAGCCCGACCTCCTCGAGGGCGGTCGGGACGCGGGCGACCATCGCCGAGCGCGTCCATCGGCGGTTCTCGAGCCCGAATGCGACATCGTCCTCGACCCGCTCCATGACCAGTTGGGACGTCGGGTCCTGGAGGACCAGCCCGGTGTCCACGGCGATCGACGCGGTCGACCGGCCGACGATGGGAGCGCCGTCCAGCTCGAGCGTCCCGGTCAGCGCCGCCGGGATCTCGCCCGGGACGAGGCCGGCGATGGCCAGGGCGAGCGTGCTCTTGCCCGAGCCCGACGGGCCGACGATCAGGGCGACCTGCCCCGACTCGACCTCGAGGTCGATGCCCTCGATCGCCGGTCGATCGGCCCCCGGATAGGCGATCGCGAGCTCGTGCGCGCGCAGCGAGGCGGCGGTCAGGCGGGGAATCCTTCGAGTACGCCTGCTTGCTTGAGCGCCCGGTGGAGCGCCACCGACCCGGCGGCCACGATGACCACGGCCGAGACCGACATCGCGACGCCGCGAGCCAGCTGGACGGTCGTGTCGAACGTCTGGTAGTAGAGCGCCCAATCGTGGATCCAGGCCGCGAGCGCGCTGGCGACCGCGGCGAGCGCAAGCACCGGGAATGACCAGAGCCGGTACAGGGTGAACGCGAAGACGAGTTCCGCGGCGGCGCCCTGCACGAAGCCGGAGAGCAGCGTGTCGACGCCCCACAGGCTGCCGAGCAGGGCCGACACGCCAGCGGCCACCATCTCAGCGAACAGCGCCGCGCCGGGCTTGCGGATCACCAGCGGAGCGAGCACCGCCGGCACGAGCCAGACCGCGTACAGCAGGTCGCGCAACGGCGGCGCGATCGAGGCCAGTGGGCCGAACAGGCCGTCCCAGGCCAGGCCCCAGACCCAGAAGACGACCCCGAACGCGACACCGATGACGGCGGCGATGACGATGTCCCGCGTGCGCCACCGGGTGTCCGGGACGGGCGTGGCCGCGGGCGCGCCCGTGATAGGCGGAGTCGTGTCGATGGTGCTGGTCATGATCCCGAACCTCCTTCGAAACGTCGGTCGGCGGCACCGTTCGGGGACGGCATCGCTCGGTTTCGATGCTGGGCCTGCTTCCTTCGCCGGTACGAGCCGGATCAGGTTCGGCGGGTCAGTGGCTGGGATAGCCACACTCTCAGCGCGCGAGGCGCTCCCCGGAGGCGGTGTTCGGTTGTGCTGGCGAGGGTAGCACGCGCCGCATCGGGCGCTAGCGCCTCATGCGGCATCGGCTTCGCCGCCCGCACGCCAGCCACTACCATCTCCGCGTGGCACAGGCTTCCCATTGGGTCGAGATCGGCGACCGCGTCTACGTCCGGCGCTACCCGTTCTACGACCAGAACATCGGGGTGGTCCTCGGTCGTCGCGAGGCGCTCGTCATCGATAGCCGCTCGACCTACGCCCAGGCGCGCGAGATCCTCGCCGACCTGCGCGAGCTGACCGACGATCCGGTCGAGGTGGTGGTCGATACCCATGGTCATTTCGATCACGCCTTCGGCAACGCGATCTTCCGACCGGCGACGATCTGGGGCCACGAGCGGTGCGTCACCTTCATGGTCCGGACCGGCGAGGCTCGCAAGCGCGCGATCGCCGCGGACGAGCCGACCGTCGCCGATGAGCTGGCCGAGATCGTCATCGACCCGCCCGATCGGACGTTTGCGACCCATGCCGCCATCGAGGTCGGCGGTCGCGAGGTGATGCTCCGGTTCCTCGGCCGGGGCCATACCGACCACGACATCATCGTCGACGTACCGGGCACCGACGTGATCTTCGCCGGGGACCTCGTCGAGAACGGGAACGTGCCCTTCTTCGGAGACGCCTACCCGCTCGAATGGCCCACGACCGCAGCCGCCCTGGCCGTCCGAGTCCCGGAGGGCAGCGGGGTCGTCGTGCCGGGCCACGGCGACCACGGGGGCCGCGCATTCGCCGATGCCCAGGCCGCGTCCCTGACCCGGCTCGCGGACCTGGCCCAGGAGGTCGCTTCGGGCGCGATGCCGCTCGACGACGCGGTCGCCGCGCAGCCATTCCCCGATCATCCGGCCGAGGACGCCCGGCGCGGCTTCGAGCGCGCGCTGCAGCAGATCCGAGGGGAGCTCGACGCAGTCGCAAGCGGGACGTAGCCGAGACGTGACCGAGATCCTGTGGGACGTCCGGCTGTACGACCCGGGCAACGGCGAGGCGGCGGAACGGCGGGTCATCACCCTCGAGGGCGACACCATCACGCTGGTCGGGGAGGCCGTGGGGGAGGTGCCCGACGGAGCACGCGATCTACGCGGCGCGACCGCCCTCCCCGGACTGATCGACGCGCATGTCCACGTGCAATCGGACACGTCCCGTAGTCCCGGGTTCGGCCCCCCGCCGGCACGCCACGGTGAGCCACCACGGCCACTCGGGTTCGGCCACTACATCCTGGCCGCGACCGCCCAGCGCATCCTGCGGTCGGGGTTCACGACCGTCCGCGACGTCGGCGGCTACGACGACGAGGTAGCCGGCCTGCGGTTCGCCATCGACTCCGGGCTCGTGGCCGGTCCGCGTGTCTACACCTGCGGCCGGATCATCTCGGCGACCGGCCCGGGCGGCGAGATCTTCCGCTCGATGTATCGCGAGGCCGACGGACCATGGGAGATGCGCAAGGCGGTCCGCGAGCAACTTCGCCGCGGCGCCGAGTTCATCAAGTTCATGGCCACCGGAGCCCGATCGGTCGTGTTGGAGGACCCAGAGCCCGCCCAGATGACGCTCGAGGAGATGGAGGCCATCGTCGACGAGGCGCATCGGATGGGCCGACGTGTGGCCGCCCACGCCGAGGGGCTCGAGGGCGCCCGACTCGCGCTAACGGCCGGCGCCGACACCATCGAGCACGGCCTGTCGCTCCACCGTGAGCCGGCGCTGCTCGACGCGATGGCCGAGCGAGGCGTCGTGCTCGTCCCGACCCTGTCGACCTTCCATGATCTTGCCGAGCGGTTCTCCGATGATTTCCCCGCCCAACTCGTCGAGCAGGCACGGCGCCAGCTGGACGAGGCGATCCGGACGGTCGCGGCAGCGAAGATGGCGGGGGTCACGATGGCGCTCGGCTATGACAGTGGCCCGCCCGGGACGTCGGCGCACGAGGCGCTGCGCTTGATGGAGGCAGGACTGTCGGCGGCGGAGGCGATCCGAGCCGCGACGCTCGGCGGCGCCGCCGCGCTCGGACGCGAGGACCTCGGCCGGATCGAGCCGGGCGCCCGCGCCGACATCGTGGTCGTCGATGGTCGGCCCGACGAGGACCCGGCCGTCCTGACGCGCCCCGAGTCGATCCGTCTCGTCGTCGGTCGGGGCGCCGCGGTCGTCTGAGGACTCAGTCGTCCAGGACGAAGGTCACCAGCATGTTCACCCGATAGCCGATGATCCGGCCGTTCTCGACGTCGACCGACTGCTCCTTGATCCAGGCGCTCTTCACGTTGCGAAGGGTCTTGTGGGCCCGCTCGATCCCCTGGTTGATGGCATGCTCGAAGCTCTGATCCGAGCGCGAGCTGATCTCCGTCACGCGTGCGACCGACATGTCGTCACCTCCTGCTTGTCTGGGCAGGACTAACGGTACGCCGGTCCGATCCGGACCACCCATCGGCCGCGGGCCTCGCCCGCGACGATGCCATCGAGTGCCCCGTCGAGCGTGTCCAAGGTGACTTCGGTGATGGCGTCCCCGAGCGCTCGCGGTCGCAGGTCGGTCGCGAGCCGCGCCCAGATCGCGCGGCGGCGCCCGATCGCCAGCTGCGCCGAGTCCATCCCCAGCAGCGCGACCCCGCGCAGGATGAACGGGAAGACCGTCGTCTCGAGCTTGGGCCCACTGGCATTGCCGCTGGAGGCCACGGCCGCGCCGGCTCGCAGCGTGCGCAGCACGTACGGCAGGGTCGCCGCTCCGACGGCATCGATCGCGCCGGCCCAGCGTTCCGATTCGAGCGGCTTGCCCGGGGCCGTCACCTCGTCGCGAGTCAGGATCCCGGTGACGCCGAGACCGCGCAGTCGATCGGCCTCGTCGGGTTTGCCGGTCGCCGCCCAGACCTCGTGCCCGCGGTCGGCCAGGATCGCGACGGCCGTACTGCCCACGCCGCCGCTCGCTCCGGTGACGAGGACCGGCCCATCACCGGGTTTGAGGCCACGTTCCTCGAGCGCCACGACCGACATCGCGGCCGTGAACCCGGCCGTGCCGATGGCCATGGCGTCGCGGGCGTCAAGGCCGCGATCGAGTGGCACCACCCAGCCGGCCGGGACGCGCTGGTACTCGCTGTAGCCGCCGTGCCGGGCGACGCCGAGGTCGTAGCCATGGGCCAGCACCTGGTCGCCCACCGTGAAGGCTGGATCGCTCGAGGCGATCACCGCACCCGCCAGGTCGATGCCCGGGATGAGCGGGCTGATCCGGGCGACCTTGCCGTCGACCTTGGTGGCGAGGCCGTCCTTGAAGTTGACGCTCGACCAGCCGACCCGGATCTCGACCTCGCCCGGCGGCAGATCCGCCTCGGCGAAGCTGCGCACGCCACGATCCACCCGCGGCGACCCGTCGGGGCCATCGACCTTCTGGGCGACATAGGCGCGGAACGTCCCGGGGATCGCGGTCGTGCTCACCCCGACACTCTAGTCAGACGAGGAGGTCACGGTGGAGCGGGCTCGCGAAGCGGGGCACCACCTTGACCCCGTCGAGCCAGGCGGTGAGCCGGGCGGCCTCCTCGTCGATCGCTGCGGCCGCCTCCCGACCGACATCCTCGAGCTGGCGCGTGCGGACCTGCCCGTCGGCGTCCGTCGCCCAGCCGCCGACCACCCGGCCATCGACCCAGACCGTCGGACCGGCGTTCCCGTTTCGATCGAACAGCTGCGCGCGATGGGGACCGAGGTACCAGTCGCGCGCCTGCCAGCCCATGGTCGTGGGGTCGAGCGCCGGCAACAGGGCGACCCACGGGTCGGGCGTCGGGGTCGGCTCGAGATCGTCGGGCAGGGCCAGGCCGATGGCGCCATCGATGTCGACCTCGACCGCGCCGACCGAGGCCAGCGCCGCTCGCACGGCACCGAGCGTCCAGCCGGTCCACCACTGGAGGTCGGCCTCCGTCCCGGGCCCGAACCGGCCGAGCCAGCGACGGACGAGCTCTGCGCGGGCCGCATCGACGGGCACGTCCTGCAGCGGGTGACCGAGCCAGCGGGCGACCGTCGTCCAGCGGTACTGGCTGCTGAGCCACGTCCCGCGCGGACGCCCTCGCAGGATCTCACCGTCGAGGGCGAGGAGCAGCAGCACCCGGCTGGACATGCCGACATCGCCCTCGTAGCGCTTCCCGAGGCTGACCCGCACCTTGCGAGCCAGCTCGGGCACGTCCCGCACCAGTTCCTGGGCGGTCGCCTCGCCTCGTCGATCAAGCGCCGCGAGCGCGTCGGATCGCACCGTCGTAAGCCACGCCGCAGGGTCGTCCACCCCGAGCTCCCCGGCCAGCGCCTCGTTGCGTCGTCGCTCGGTGCGGGCCACGTCCAGCGAGGCTGCGGCGTGCACGATCGGCGCGTCCTCGGTCGGGACCACGAACATGGTCCGCCGCATGGCCAGCATGCGGACCAGCTCACGGTCGACATACAGTGCCTGATCGATCGCCGAGACGGATGGGACGCGGGTCCGTGCCCAGGTCGAGAGATACACGGTCGCAGGGTCGGTCGCGTGCAGGCAGACGACGCCTCGGGCTGCCTCGACCACCGACTCGACCCGAGTCGCAGGCGCGACGTGGTGTCGTACGGCGAGTCGCGCCCGACGGTCATCGGCGCCGATCGACGGGCGAGCGGCCGTCATCCTTCGATCAGGGGGTCGGCTCCGGGGTCGCGGTGGGTGTCGGCGTCGGGCTCGGCGTGGCGACCGGGCTGGGGGTGGGCGTGGGCGTCGGGGTCGGGGCGGGCGACGGCGTGGTCAGCGGTCCCGTCTGCTCGCGCCACAGGAACTCGCGCATCGTCAGGCCGCTCTTGTGGATCGTGTACGCCCGGCTGCGGCCGACGTAGCGGTAGTGCCAGGGTTCGTACTGGTAGCACGTCACGGCCGTCTTGCCCTTCGGGTAGGTCATGATGAAGCCGTACTTCCAGGCGTTGGCCTTCATCCAGGCCCCGGCACGGGTGGCGGCCCAGTCGGCCACGTCCCAGGGAGCCGGCCCGCCGTAGGACTTGAAATCGAGCGTCGTGCCGAGCTGATGCTCGCTGTGACCGGCCCGCGCGCTCTCCAGCAAGGCCGTTGCGTAGCCGTGGACCTTCACCCAGTAGGCGAACGTCGCTTTCTGGCTGGCGTAACTGCGGTACGCCGAGGCGACGGCGATCCGTGCTCCGGCCGCCCTCGCGGCCGCGGCCATGGCCCTGAGGTCGGCGATCACCAGCTTGCGGACGGAGTAGCCGCCGTTGAGGCCGGCATACGACGTCGAAACGCGGTCGGCCGGAGCGTAGGTGCTGGCGAGTCGGTAGGTCTGGTCCAGCAGCGAGCGCGGCCAATGGAGATAGCCACGGAACTTGGTGAGGGT
>DASSMQ010000145.1:0-5525 GCA_035688805.1 Candidatus Limnocylindrales bacterium | reverse complement strand
CTGCGATGCCTCTGCCGACCGTCGTCGACATCCACGGTGGACCCCTCGGTGCCTGGGCACCGACGCCGCACCTCGAGGTGATCCTGTTGACCGGTCACGGCTACCGGGTCGTGCTGCCGAACATCCGCGGCTCGACCTCATACGGCGCGGACTGGATCCGGCCGCTGCTCGGCGATTGGGGTGGCGTTGACGCGGCCGACGTCGAGGCCGTCGTCGACCAGGTCGTCGACGCTGGGCTCGCCGATCCGGAACGGCTTGGCGTCATGGGTCTGAGCTACGGCGGCTTCCTGGTGAACTGGCTGGTCGGCACGACCGACCGGTTCCGCGCGGCGGTATCCGAGAATGGGGTCACGAACCAGGTGTCGGGCTGGGCCGGCTCGGACAGCGGGCCGGAATACCACCGTGCGCAGCGTCTCGGCGATCCCTTGACGCCCGACGGCGTGGAACGGCTCTGGCGCCAGTCGCCGCTCCGGAACGTGGGCTCGATCCGGACGCCGCTCCTCATGCTCCAGGCGGAGGACGACCGACGCTGTCCTGCCGCCGACAACGAGCAACTGTTCGTCGCCCTGCGTCATCTCGGGCGGGAGGTCGAGTACATCCTCTACCCGGAGGAATCACACGTCTACGCGGCCGCGGGACGGCCGGACCGGCGCATCGATCGGATGACTCGGGTCCTTGACTGGTTCGACGCCCACCTGCGCATGTGACGTTCCACCCAATGGCGGCTGGTCCCATCCCGGCATCGCCTCGGCTGGACAGGTCCCCCATCATCAACGGATGACGCTGCGCCGCCGCCTCGGCCGGACGCGATCCGCAGCCCTTGTGGCCGGGTTCGCCGCCCTGCTCGCTGCCCCGACCACTGCCCTTGCCGCGACCGAGTTCCCGCGCGGCTACGAGGGCTATCACACCTACGCCGAGATGTACGCCGAGATCAAGGCCGTTTCGGATACGCACCCCGATCTCGCGCAGCGGTTCACGATCGGCAAGAGCTACCAGGGTCGCAACCTGTGGGCGATGAAGATCTCCGACAACGTCGCGGTCGACGAGAACGAACCGGAGATCCTGTTCGACGGCGGGACCCATTCGGACGAGCACATGGGCGTCGAGATGACGCTCCGGATCATGCATTGGCTCATCGACGGATATGGCCACGACACCCGGATCACCAGCGTCGTCAACAACCGCGTGATCTGGCTCGTGTTCGACGTCAACCCCGACGGCACCGAGTACGACATCGCGAACGGCCACTTCCACTTCTGGCGCAAGAACCGGCAACCGACACCCGGCACGTCGTACATCGGCACCGACCTCAACCGCAACTTCGGCTATCGCTGGGGCGGGGGCGGCAAGACGAGCACGAATCCCGCGGCCATCACGTACCGCGGCCCGTCGGCGTTCTCCGCCCCTGAGACGCGGGCGATGCGCGACTTCCTGGCCAGCCGGGTGGTCGGCGGTCGGCAGCGCATCCGGGCGGCCATCACCTTCCATGAGGCTGGGCGCCTGGTCATGTGGCCGTACGGCTACACCTACGCTGACGTGCCCGCGGACATGACCCTCGACGACCACGCCGCGTTGGTCAGGATCGGCCGGGTCATGGCCGCCAACAATGGCTACCGGCCCGAGCAGGCCAGCGACCTGTACATCACCTCAGGCACGACCCGCGATTACGAGTACGGGGTCTACCGGATCTTCTCGTACACCTTCGAGTTGTCGAACGGCGATTACCTCGACGATTCGCTGATCGCCTCGGAGACGAACCGCAACAAGGCGTCGGTGCTGTACCTGATGGAGCGTGCCTGGTGCCCGCTCGGTGTCCTGGGGGCGACCGTGACCCAGGCCCGCTGTGGGGCATTCGACGATGACCTCGAGGTCGCGCGCGGCTGGGCGGTGAACCCGGACGGGACGGATACCGCCGTGAGCGGCCGGTTCGAACGATCCGATCCGCAGCCGACATCCTCGAACGGGGCCAAACAGCTCGGCAACGCGACATCGGGCTCGCGGGCGCTCGTGACCGGTGCCGCGGCCGGATCCCACCCGAACGCGAACGACCTCGACGGGATCACGACCGTGCGCTCGGTGCCGATCGCCCTGCCGAGCGCGACCGGCCAACACCTGACCTTCCGGTACGTGTTCGCCCACGGCGCGAACTCATCAGCGGCCGATTCGTTCGTCGCGAGCATCGAGGCTGCCGATGGGACGAGGACGCCGGTCTTCTCGGTCGCCGGCTCGGCGACGGATGTCGACGGGGCGTGGCGGTCGGTCGCGCGCAACCTCGACGCCTGGGCAGGGCAAACGGTCCGGATCGTCTTCCGGGCGGCCGACGTCGGGAGCGCCAGCCTGGTCGAGGTCGAGATCGACGACGTGCGCGTCACGCGAGGCGCCTGAGCGTCGACCGGTCGGATCGCCGCTGGCCGCGGCGGCGCTGCCGCTCACGGAGCAGCTCGCTGCGCAGAGGACCTCAGCCGATCGCCAGCTCCGCCCGCGTCGACGTGAGCTGCCGCGCCGCGGCCCGGTGACCGGCCAGGACCGCACGCTGGAGCGAGGCGGGCAGCGCCCGGCCCGCCGTCCGCGCGCCGAACCAGCCCACAAGGAAGCCCGCATCGAATGCATCACCCGCGCCGGTGGTATCCGCCGCAGAGACCGGCGTGGTCGCGACCTCGAAGCGCAAGCGAGCATCGCCGTCGCGAGCCAGCACCGTCGCCCCCTTCGAGCCGCGCTTGACGACGGCGATCGCGGCCAGGTCCAGTAGCCCGTCAACGGCGTACTTGCCAAGCAGCCCTTCCGCCTCCGACGCGGTCGCGAACAGGATGTCGGGCGCGGCCTCGGCCAGGAGCGCTCGCGCGGCTCGGCGGCCCTTGGCCAGCAACGGCCCGATCGAGGCGAGGTCGACGCTCACAGTGGCTCCCTGGGCTCGGCCGAGCTCGATCGCCCGCCGGCCCGCCAGGCTCAGTGGCTCGTCGAACAGCGAGTAGGCCGGCAGATGGAGCGCGTCGACACGCGCGAACCAGGCTGGGCGCAGGTCGCTCGGCCGGAGCTGCAGCGCGGCTCCCCGGTCGGTCACGAACGAGCGCTCCCCGTCGGGAGCAACGAGGATGCCGATGCGCCCCGTTCGGGCGCCAGCGACCCGGACGACCCGGGCGACGACTCCGTCGCTGCGGATCGCGTCGACCAAAGCCCGCCCCGCGGCGTCCCTGCCGACCGCGGCGATCAACGACGAGCGGACGCCGAGGCGGCCGAGCCAGCGGGCCGTGTTCGCGGCCGAACCACCCTGCACGAATGCCACGCGGCCTGGGACGTCGGTGCCATGCTCGAGCGCGCGGTCCGGCGCGAGGACCACGTCGACGACGAGATCGCCCAGGACCACGATCCGCGGCCCACCGACGGAACGCCGCGAGCGACTCGGGCGGAGGGACGGCATCGACCGAGGATACCGTCGTTGCGACCTACAATGGCCGTCCATCCCTGCCCGACGCTGCGGAGTCCGAGCCCATGACCGCCGTGACGACCGACATCGATCAGCTCTGCATCGACACGATCCGGACCCTGTCGATCGATGGCGTCCAGCAGGCGAATTCGGGGCATCCTGGCGCTCCGATGGGAGCCGCTCCGATGGCGTACACGCTCTGGACGCGGTTCCTGCGGCACGCCCCGACCCACCCCGACTGGCCCGACCGCGACCGATTCGTGCTGTCGGCCGGGCACGCCTCGATGCTGCTCTACTCGCTGCTCCACCTGACTGGCTACGATCTGCCGCTGACCGAGCTCGAGCATTTCCGGCAGTGGGGATCGCGGACACCTGGCCACCCGGAATCCGGGCTGACCCCGGGGGTCGAGGCGACGACCGGACCGCTCGGCCAGGGCCTGACCAACGCCGTCGGGATGGCCATCGCCGAGCGCCGCCTCGCGTTCGAGTTCAACCGCGATGGCCACGCCATCGTCGATCACTGGACCTACGTCATCGCCTCGGACGGCGACCTCCAGGAGGGCATCGCCTCCGAGGCGGCGTCGCTGGCCGGGCACCTGCGCCTGGCCAAGCTCGTGGTCCTCTATGACGACAACCACATCCAGCTCGACGGCCCGACCTCGATGGCCTGGTCGGAGGACGTACCGAAGCGATTCGAGGCGTACGGCTGGCACGCCCAGCGGGTCGAGGACGGCAACGACATCGAGGCGATCGAAGCCGCCATCCGCGCTGCGCGCGAGGACGACCGGCCGAGCCTGATCGCGGTCCGGACCCACATCGGCTACGGCAGCCCCAATAAGCACGATTCGCAGAAGGCGCACGGGGCACCGCTCGGTCCGGACGAAGTCCGTCTGACCAAGGAGGCCTACGGCTGGGATCCCGACCGGACGTTTTACGTGCCGGCCGATGCGCTGGCGAATCTCCGCCAGGCGGTGACGGACGGCGAGGCCCGCTACACCGAGTGGAACGAGCGACTGTCCGCGTACGCGGCAGGCCACGTCGATCTCGCCGAGGAATTCCTGCGTCGGATCGCCGGGAAACTGCACCCGGATCAGGACGCCGGGCTTCCCAGCTATGAAGTCGGCACCGAGGTCGCGACGCGGAATGCATCCCAGGACGCGATCCAGGCCCTGGCCGGGCCCGTGCCGGAACTGTTCGGCGGGGCCGCAGACCTGTCGGAATCGAACTTGACGGACGTCAAGGGCGAGCCGAACTTCAGCGCCGACGAGCCTGGTCGGAACCTGCGCTTCGGCGTGCGCGAGCACGCCATGGGCGGCATCGCCAACGGGATCGCCTACCACGGCGGGTTCATCCCGTACGACGCGACCTTCCTCACGTTCAGCGACTACATGCGCGGGGCGGTCAGGCTGTCGGCGCTGGCGGGCCTGCACGTCATCCACGTCTGGACGCATGACTCGGTCGGCCTCGGCGAGGATGGGCCGACCCACCAGCCGGTCGAGCAGTACGCGGCCCTCCGGGCGATCCCAAACCTGTGGTTCGTCCGCCCGGGTGACGCGAACGAGACGTCGGCCGCCTGGGCGATGGCGGTCGAGCGGCGGGGCGGACCGGTGGCGCTCGCCCTGACCCGACAGAAGCTCCCCGTGCTGACCGGCACGGCCGAGAAGGCGCGGGACGGCGTTCGACGCGGCGGCTACGTTCTGCGTGACCCGGCCGGGGGCGCGAGTCCTGCGCTGATCCTCATCGCGACCGGATCCGAGCTCCACCTGGCGACCGCCGCCGCGGTCATCCTCGAGGAGGATGGGATAGCGACGCGGGTGGTATCGCTACCGTGTTGGGAGCGTTTCGAAGTCCAGGACGCGTCGTATCGGGACGCGGTCCTGCCGCCGTCCGTTCGCAAGCGGGTGAGCGTCGAGGTCGGCGTGTCGCTTGGCTGGGAGCGCTGGGTCGGCGACGAGGGCGCGATCATCGGCCTCGACCATTTCGGCGCATCGGCGCCCGCCGGCACGATCTTCGAGCACTTCGGGTTCACCGCCGACCGGGTCGCCGACGTCGGCCGGCGCGTGGTCCGCGACGATCTGCGCGGCCGCATCGGGACGGTCGA
>DASSMQ010000144.1:0-4112 GCA_035688805.1 Candidatus Limnocylindrales bacterium | reverse complement strand
CCGATCCAGTACGCCATGACCTATCCCGACCGACTCCCGTCGCCGGCCGCCTCCGCCGACCTCGTCTCGACGAGCCGGCTGGACTTCCGCGCGCCCGACCTCGTCCGGTTCCCGGCCCTGCGCATCGCGCGCGAGGCGGGCCTGGCCGGCCCACGTGCCAGTGCCGCGCTCATCGCCGCCGACGACATCGCAGTCGAACGGTTCCTGGCCGGGACGCTCGACTTCATGGGCATCCCTCGACTGCTCGAAGCCGCCGTGGCGCGATTCGGCGGCGGTACCGATCGGCCCGATCTGGATGCCCTGGTCGCCCTCGACGCCGAGGTGCGCGCCGCGTACGCGACGGGTGACGCCCGAGGTCCCCGATGAACGGGATCGTCCAGACGGTCGTCACGATCGTCCTGTTCTTCGGCATCCTGGGCATCCTCGTGGTGATCCACGAGCTCGGTCACTTCGGCTCGGCTCGGCTGGCCAACGTCCGGGTGCTCGAGTTCGGGATCGGCTTCCCGCCACGGGCCCGCGTCCTGCGCTCGACCGGCGAGACCCTGTACACGCTGAACTGGCTGCCCATCGGCGGCTTCGTCAAGCTCGAAGGCGAGGATGGTGACGCGAAGAACGATCCCCGCTCGTTCTCGGCGCAATCCCTGGTGAAGCGGCTGCTGATCCTCGTGTCGGGCGTGGCCATGAACGTGGTCCTGGCCTTCGCGATCTTCGCGGGCATCACCTGGCTGGCCTCGCCATACATGGGCCTGCGATTCTTCGAGGTTCAACCCGGCTCCCCGGCCGCGACCGCTGGGCTCGTGCCCGGCGAGGCGCTCGTCGCCGTCGATGGCCAGCGGTTCCAGTTCATGACCGGACCGAACATCCTCCAGGGTCTCCGCGCCAAGGCCGGTCAGGCCGTGACCTTGACGGTCGACGGTGCCGACGGGGCCCGGCGCGACGTCCGCGTGACGCTGCGCGACCAGTCCTCGATCGACGCCAACCAGGGTGCTCTGGGCATCAGCCAGCAGTCACGGTCCTGGGAGAGCTATTTCGATGGCGCGTCCACGACCAACGACCTGCCGACCGCCCTACGGGTGGGCGCCGACGAGACCATCCGCTGGATGGGCCTGATCGTCGGGGGGCTCGGCGCGCTCGCCGGCTCGATCGCCGCCGACCCGACGGCCCCGCCTCCGGTCGCCGGACCCATCGGCATCGCCACCCAGATCGGCGACGTGTTCTTCAACGCGGGCCCGATCATGACCCTGTTCGTCGCGGGCATCCTGTCGGCCAACCTGGCCGTCGTGAACATCCTGCCGTTCCCGCCCCTCGATGGCGGACGCATGCTGATGATCGTGCTGAAGCGCCTGTTCGGCGCCCGGATCAGCCTCCGGGCCGAGCAGCTGACCTATCTGGTCGGCTTCGTCTTCCTGTTCGCGTTCATCATCTGGGTGTCTGGGTTCGACATCATCCGGAGCCTCGGGGGCGGCACGCCCAGCCCGTGACCAGTCCGGCGTCCGTGGAGGTTTCGACCCGGCCGGTCCGGCGCGCGACCGTGACGGTCGATGTGGGTGGCGTGCCGATCGGCAGCGCCCACCCGGTCGTCGTGCAGTCGATGACGAATACCGACACGGCAGATCCGGATGCGACCGCCATCCAGGTCGCCCGGCTGGCGCACGCGGGCTCCGAGCTCGTACGGGTGACGGTCAACACCGAGGCGGCCGCCGTCGCCGTCCCGGAGATGGTCCGCAAGGTGCGCGGCCTTGGCGTGGATGTGCCGATCGTCGGCGACTTCCATTACAACGGTCACCAGTTGCTGGTCGATCACCCCGAGACCGCGGCCCTGCTCGCCAAGTACCGGATCAACCCAGGCAACGTCGGCGCGAAGCGGCACGACGAGCATTTCGCGACGATCGTCCGGGTCGCCATCGAGCATGACAAACCGGTACGGATCGGGGTCAACTGGGGCAGTCTCGATCAGGCGATCCTGACCGAGCTGATGGATGCCAACGCCCGGCTCAGCGAACCCCGCGACTCGCGCGACGTGATGATCGAGGCGATGCTCCAGTCCGCGCTGCGCTCGGCCGAGCTGGCCGAAGCGACCGGGCTGGGCCACGACCGCATCGTCATCAGCGCCAAGGTCAGTGGCGTCCGCGACCTCGTCGACGTCTACCGGCTCCTGGGCGCCCGCTGCGATTACCCGCTCCACCTCGGGTTGACCGAGGCCGGGATGGGCGACAAGGGGATCATCGCCTCGACGGCTGGGCTGGCGATCCTGCTCAACGAGGGCATCGGGGACACGATCCGGGTGTCGCTCACGCCGGAGCCGGGCGCACCCCGCGAACGCGAGGTCGAGGTCGCCCAGCAGGTCCTGCAGTCGATGGGCCTGCGTTCCTTCCTGCCCCAGGTGTCGGCCTGCCCGGGCTGCGGCCGGACCACCAGCACCTTCTTCCAGGTGATGGCCCAGCAGATCCAGGGCTATCTCAAGGACCGGATGCCCGAGTGGAAGACGAGCCATCCGGGTGCCGAGGATCTCCGGGTCGCGGTCATGGGCTGCGTGGTCAACGGCCCAGGCGAGTCCAAGCACGCCGATATCGGCATCAGCCTGCCGGGCACGTTCGAGGAGCCGGTGGCGCCGGTGTTCATCGACGGCCGCCTGGATCGCACGCTGCGCGGCGACGGCCTCGTAATGGAGTTCATCGACCTCCTGGAGGCGTACGTTGCGCGGCGGTTCCCGTCGCCAGGCGTGTCCGTCTGACGGTCAGGGTCGCGCGCTCGCGGCCACGTCCTCCTCGCTGTCGGGATCTTCCAACCCGCCGACGCCGTGCTCGGTGCAAGCGACCAGCTCCGCTGGGATCGCGGCATCGATCCCGGCGATGGCTCGCCGTCCATCCTTCCACATTGCGCCGTCGACCGCGAACGAGGTGCCGTCCCGGGCCAGCAGCCGACGCACCTGTGGCGCCTCGTGGACGACTGCCACGCAGTCGCGATAGTAGATGGTCATCCGCGCGGTCGGCGAGACGACGGCGCTGATCCCGTAGGGCCCGGCGATCAGGCGTTGCGTCGGTTTCCAGGCGGGCAGGAGGAAGAAGCCGATCGGTCCGTGTTCACGGCCGACGATCGCGTCGGGCGACGAGATCGGATAGTCGGTGAAGCGACCGGCGGGAGTGTCGGCGTCGACCACCGCCAGCAGCGTCGGCAACGCCTCGCGCAGCGCCGCTACCGCATCGTCGGGAGTGACAGCCCTGCGGAGGTCGTGCAGTCCCTGCGCCGAAAGGAAGGGACCGTCCCAGAGGTGGTCTATCGCGAGTGCATCGACGACCGACAGCCGCCCGTCGCGCGCCTCGAGCTGCCGGATGAACGCGGCGACCTCACGCTTCAGCTCGGCCTCCGTCGGACCGGTCCGCGCTAGCTCATCGAGGACGTCCACGAGCACACCGATCACGCGGCCCCTGCGTGCGGGCGGACAATCCGTCGCGAACACGACGTGCGTGGTGTCGGGGCCGAGGGCCTCGTACTCGAACCGGACGTCGTAGACCAGCCCATGGTCGAAGCGCAACTGGCGGCGCATCCGCCGGTGGGCGATGTTGCTGATCATGTTGGCGCCTGGCGTCCGCGAGCTGATGAATGACAGGGTCGCACCCGGGCCGTCCCACCGCCGGTGAGACGGGAATGCCACGCCGGGCACCGTCACCGGCGCCGCGACGTTCTGTCTCACCCCATCTGCGAGCGGGAGCCGCAGGCCGGCGGGGGGCGGCTTGCTGAGCCAGCAGGCCGCATTTTGGCGTGTGAATCGCTCTGCGGCCCACGCCCGCACCGGCTCCGGTCCCAGCCAGTCGAGGCCGAGCTCGTCATCTTGCGGGCCGAGGCCGCGGCCGTGGCCGTCGTAGCCGAAGCGATACCAGCGCACCGCCCCGTTGACGCTAAAGCCGCGCCGATCGCGCTCTGCGCGGAGGATGCGACGTTCGAACAGGATTCGGTCGAGTGGCAGGTCCGCGAGCCCCGCGACGACCGCGTCAAGGAACGCAACGACCTCGTCCGGCCGCCCGCTACTCGTGAAGTACGTGCGCGTAGCCTCGACGGAACCGTTGTGGTCGTAGTCCGGGATCCCCAGCCTGGCCAGGGCGAGGTGCTCG
>DASSMQ010000143.1:0-51339 GCA_035688805.1 Candidatus Limnocylindrales bacterium | reverse complement strand
GTCAGTGCTCGGTGGTCCCGGTGAAGGTCCAGCCGTCGAGGCGCAGTGCCGGCACCACGACGCCACCGAGGAATCCCTTGAGCGTCTTGCGCTCGGCGGCGACGGCCACCGTACAGGCGAGGGCATCGAGGTAGCTCTGGGTGTACCGCAGGTTCCGGACCGGCCCGACGATCCGCCCGCCTTCGACCAGGAACGTCCCGTCGCGCGTCATGCCGGTGATGATCGCGAGCTTGGGGTGGACCGGGTTCGTGTAATGGAACCGCGTCACGAGCAGCCCTCGGTCGAGCCCGCCGATCAGCTCCTCGCGCGTCGCCGCCCCGGCCTCCATGACCATGTTCAGCGGGAACGGTCCCCACGGGTTCGGGGCCGGCAGGCCGTGACCAGTCGAGGCGACCCCGTCCCGTGCCGCCGTCTGGGCGTCGTGGACGACTGCCCGACACAGTCCGTCGACCACCAGCTCGACCCGCTGCTTGGCGACACCTTCGTAATCGAAGGCCATCGGCAGCCCTGCCGGGTCGCGCCCGTCGTCGACGATCGTGACGAGGTCGGTGCCGATCCGGCGGCCCGGCTCGAAGAAACTGCGCTCCTCCTGGACGGCCAGCGCGGAGAACCCGAGGTAGCCGAGCATGTCCAGCAGGTCGACGACCGCGTACTCCTCCAGCACGACGGGATAGTCGCCGGCGTCGATGGCGACGGCATCGGCGGTGGCCCGAGCCTTGGCCGCCGACTCGCGGCCGATGGCCGCCGGGTCGATCGTGGTCGCGTCGACCGCTGCCTGTTCGGCGTAGCCGGTGCCGCCATTCGGGCCCATCGACACCGTGAGCAGCTGGGCGGTAGTTCGGGTCGAGCCGACACGGATCCCCGTGCTGTTGGCCACGGCCACCGTCTCGGTCCCGGTGGAGAACGAGCCGAAGGCGGTCACTCCGGCCTCGTCGGCCGCAGCGATCACCGCCCGGGCGCCCTCCGCGCGCAGCTCAGGAGTGGCGCCGGCGGTCGCCACCGAATAGGCCGCGGGCACGGGCTCGACCTGCGTTGGCGCGGGCAATCCTGCCCAGTCCCCCAGTTCCTCGACGACCCGCGCGATCGCAGCCGCGTTGTCCACCAGACGCCGCAGCCCCTCGTCGTCGGTCCGGCCTGACGAGGCGACCCCGACGCGCTTGCCGACGACGAATCGCAGGTTGATCGTGACATCGGTCTCGGCCACGTTCTGATGGATCTGACTGTTGGCGAAGCGGGTGAGCGCGGCGTCCTGGCTCATCACGAGGGCTTCGGCCTCGCTCGCGCCTGCCGCAGTGGCAAGCGCCAGCACGCGCTCGGCGAGCTCGAGCGCATCGTGGGCGCGATCGTCGTTCATCGACTCACCACTTGCCCACGCCGACCTGGACGTTCCGAAACCGGGCTCCCGGCACGGCATGGCCGACGTGGCCGGTCTGTCCGGGCTCGCCCTTCCCGCAGTTCGGCGTGCCGAGCATCACGTAGCTCCGCTCGTCGCCGACCGCGTCGCAGGACCGCCAGAACTCGTAGGTGATGCCCGTGTAGGTCGGGTTCTTGTAGAGCCGACCCTTCTTGCCGCCCTTGATCTCGTACGCGACTTCGGTGGCGAACTGGAAATTGAGGCGCCGATCGTCGATCGACCATGACCGGTTCGAGGCGAGGTAGAGGCCGTCGTCCGTGTCCGCCACGATGTCGTCGAGGCTCATCCCGGGCCGGGGCAGCAGGTTGATGTTGGTCATCCGGATCAGCGGAATGCGGTTCCAGCCATCCGCGCGCATCGCCCCGCTGCTGGTCCGCCCGATCCGCGGTGCCGTCTCGCGGCTGCTCAGGTAGCCGACGAAGATGCCGTCCTGGACGAGCGGCACGGCCTGCGCCGCCACGCCCTCGTCGTCCCAGCCGAACGTGCCCATGCCGCCGGGCGCGGTCGCGTCGGCGACGATCGTGATGAGGTCCGAACCGTAGCGGAACCGGGCGTCCAGCTTGTCGGTCGTGAGGAAGCTCGTGCCCGCGTAGCTCGCCTCCGTGCCGAACACCCGGTCGAGCTCGGTCGGGTGGCCGCAACTCTCATGGACTTGCAGGTAGAGCTGCGACGGGTCGAGCACGATCGTGCTCCGCCCGCTCGGACACTGGGGTGCCGTCAGCAACGCGACCGCTTCGTCGGCCAGCGGCTCGGCTCGGCGGGCGAGGTCGAGGCCGCGGATGTACTCGTAGCCTGCCGCCTGCCAGCCCCCGCCGGAGTCCGGGTACGACCGGCGCTGGTGCTCGTCACCGTCGACCGCGTTGGCCTCGACCGCGGCGCCGACGTGGGTGATGGTCTGCTCGGTATACGACCCGTCGGTCGCGGCGAAGGTCTTCCATTCGCGCTGGGCCGCGTACATCGACTCGGTGAAGGCGATGCCCTTGACGCCCGACGCCGCCACGTCCGCCGCGAGCAGGTCGGCGATCTTCTGCTCCAGCGGGACGGTGAAGGGGTCTTCCTCGAGCGGGGTCTCGTACTGGCCGTGGGCGGCGGGCCGCGGCGCGAGGTCGGCGGGTTCGCGCAAGGCGGTGCCGCTGGCCCGGGCGATCCGGACGGCTTCGGCAGCGATCCGGTCGGCTTCGGCCGAGGTGAGGACGTGACTGCTGGCGAAGCCCCACGCGCCATCGACCAGGACGCGGACGCCGAAGCCCTCGCTCTCGCCCGATGCGACGCCCTCGACCCGCCCGGTCTTGATGGCGATGGACTCATCCAGTCGGCGTACGACGCGAGTGTCCGCGTACCCGGCGCCCAGGGACGTGGCCGTGTCGAGGGCGCGCTCGGTGAGGTCTCGCATGCGGCGGTCAGCCTAGCAGGGGCCACGCCGCGTCCGGCATCGGGTGGATGCCGTATCGAGTCGGGTCAGAGCGCGGGCGATCCGATGAGCGCCTGGGCCGTCAGGTAGACACCGAAGCCCAGGACGACCACGGAGGCGACCAACGGAACGAGCTCGCGTGCCGCGACGAGTCGAACGCCGATCGACGCCCGTTCGACGCGGTCCCGGGCCGCGACGAGGACCAGGCCGATCCCGGTCATGACGGCGGCCATGCCGAGCCCGAACGCCACGACGAGGACGAACCCGAACGCCGGCCGTCCGGCGGCGATCGAGCCGAGCAGGATCAGGAGGGCACTGGTCGAGGGGATGAGCCCGCCGGCCAGCCCGAGGAGGAAGAGGCTTCGCCAGCTGATGGTCGAGCCGGGCTGCGGTGCGTGTGGGGCATGGGCGTGCCCGTGTCCGTGTGCGTCGGCGTGGGCATGCGAGGCGTCGTGGTCGTGCCCGTGGTCGCCCGCGTCGACGTGCGCGTGCCCATGACGTCGACCATCTCGAGGGTCACGGGATGCCGCCCGTCGCCGCCGAACCTCGCCGACCAGCATCCAGCCGCCGATCAGCAGGATCGAGATCGCCGCGGCGACCGGCGCCGCCCGGACGACCACGTCCGGTGCCAGGACCCCGGCCGCGCCGACGATGACCGCGGCCAGCACGAGGATGCCGGCCGTGTGCGAGATGCTGACCGCCAATCCCAAGCCGAGGGCGTGCAGTGCGGACCCGCGCGTCCCGACGAGGTACGCGGCCATCAGTGTCTTTCCATGCCCTGGCGTCAGCGCGTGGCCCGCCCCGAGGCCTGCGGCCGTGACAAGGGCGAGCAGCATGACGATGGGGGTCAGGTTCGCTTCGCGGAAGATCGACGGCACCTCGGCGCCGCCGACGCCGCCGGGCAGCGCGCCGGCAACGGGACCCGCCGTCCTTGGGCTCGCCACGGCCGACGCAGCGGCCGAGGCGGCCGCGACCGACGGCTGCCGGGTCACGCCCGGGATCGGATCCGCGTCCGGGACGGCGATCGCCGGCAGGATCGGCCCGCCGGCCACCGCGTCGACGGCCAGTGCGCGGTCATCGAGGGGTCGAGCGATCATCGACGGCGGGTAGGACTGCAGCCGGTCGGACACGGAGCTCGTGCGCAGCGGTCCCGCGCCCTCCCCGGTCGCGGTCAACGTCACGCCAGATCCGATCGCGACGATCTCCCGCCACCCGATCCGCTCGGGATACGAGCCGTCGCGGACGTCCACGCGGACGGGCACCGTCCCGATCGCGTCGGTCAGGGCGGCCTCGAGGGCGCACGTTTCTCGCATGGTGGGCAAACCGCCGACGCCCGCCGGGAACGCCAGCCCCGCTTCGACGACCGTCAGGGACAGCGGCGCGCCGCCGTCCACCGACACCGACAGCTGCTCGGCGATGTCCGTGCAGGCGACGACCCGACCAGCGTCGATCTCCGCGTCGGAGACCGACCCATCGCCATCCGTATCGAACGATCGGCGCGCCTGGAAGGTCGGGATCTCGGCCTGGTCGATGACGACGTCGAGGAGGATCCGATCCGTCTCGATGCGAACGCCGGCGTAATGATTGATCGTGAAGTTGCCGAGCGGGTGAGCGGCGGCCATCGTGGGCAGGGCCACGAGCCCCATGACCGCGAGGACGGTGGCCAGGCGGCGGTGGGCCCGCGGGCGGCGGAGGGGCAGGTGACGGCGTCCCATGTCGGGGAGGGTACGCGCGTCCGCCCGGGCCGGATGAACGACTACACTCCGCCCGATGTCAGCAGCAGCCGCAGCCACCGTGCGCGGCCACTTCATCACCATCGAGGGCCCGGACGGCGGCGGCAAGACCACCCAGGCCGAACGTCTCGCTCGGCATCTCGGGGCGGACCGGCCGGTGCACCTGACCCGGGAACCGGGCGGGACCTGGCTCGGCGAGCGCGTTCGCGAGCTCCTGCTGGCCGGAACCGACCCGGCCAGCCCGACCGATCCCATCACCGACGCGCTGCTGTTCAACGCGGCGCGCCGCCAGCTCGTCCGAGAGGTGATCCGTCCGGCTATGGAGCGTGGCACGACCGTCGTCTGTGCCCGCTTCGCCGATTCGACCGTGGCGTACCAGGGCTACGGAGCGGGCGTTCCGCTCGCGACGTTGACCGCGCTCGAGTCGGCCGCGACCGATGGCCTGCGCCCGGACCTGACGATCCTGCTCGATTTGCCGGTCGAGGTCGGGCTCGCGCGCAAGGCGCCGGGGGACGTCACCCGCTTCGAACGGGAGTACGACCTCGACTTCCATCGCCGCGTCCGGGCGGGCTTCCTGTCGATCGCCGCCGCGGAATCGGACCGCGTCGTCATCATCGATGCGAGCGCCGACGAGGATGCCGTGGCGGCGGCGATCGGCGCCGAGGTCGATGGGCGACTCGCCCGGCGTGAACCGTCGGGCGATTCGTTGCGCATACCGGGATGAGCGAGCAATCCGGCACGCTCCCGCTCCGTGTCGCGTCCGTCGCTGACGATGCGGATCGTGCAGCCCTGGGACGCATCGCCGACGGGGAGCTGGATGCGCTCGATGAGCTGTACGAGCGGTACAAGACCATGGCCTATTCGATCGCCTATCGCATCACGAATGACGCGACCCTCGCCGAGGACGTCGTCCAGGACGCGTTCCTCGGCGCGTGGCGCAATGCGGCCCGATACATCGAAGGGCGCGGTAGCGTGAAGACCTGGCTGCTCTCCATCGTCCACCACCGGGCGATCGATGCGATCCGGCGGCGTCGGCCTGCCTCGGAGCTGCCCGAGGCGGACGCCGTCCCACCGCCGGCCCTGCGACTGCCCGACGTCTGGGGCGAGGTCGCCGCGAACCTCGACGCCGAGGCGGTCCGCGCGGCCCTCGCGGGACTCAGTGACGTCCAGCGAGAGGCCATCGAGCTCGCCTATTTCCGCGGCCTGACCCAGGTCGAGATCGCCGAACGGACGAACACGCCGCTCGGTACGGTCAAGAGCCGGATGCGTCTCGGGTTGCTGGCGATGCGCGAGGTGCTGGTGCGATGACCGACGAGCGCCGCCCGAGCAACGCCGCCGAGCTGACCTGCGACGAGGTGCGCGACCTCGCCGCCTCGTTCGTGCTGGGCGCGCTCGAGGCGGACGAGGCGCATGCCGTTCGGGCCCATCTGGCGACCTGCCCGAACCCGCATCCCGAGATGGAGGAGCTCGGGGGCGTGATGCCGGCGCTCGACGCGAGCGTGCCGCTCATCGAACCGCCGCCCGAGCTGAAGGGGCGGATCATGGCGGCCGCGGCAGCCGACCTCGAAGCTCGCCGAGCGGCCGCCGTGGCACCGACCGCGCCCCTGACGCCGGCGGCCGTCCCCGCGGCGCCGACCGCGCCCGTGACGCCGGCGGCCGCCCCCGCCGCGCCGATCCTGTTCCCGACGCCAGCCGATCGCGAGGAGCGAGCGGTCGCGGCAGCGCGCAGGCCAGCCGCCCCGATCCGCTGGGCGCTGGCCATCGCGGCGGCCCTCGTGATCGCGTTGCTCGGTGGTCTCAACCTCCAGCTCCAGTCGCAGCTCAGTGACGCGCAGGCGTACGAGCAGCAGGTCGCCGCGGTCCTCGACGCCGCGAATCGACCGGGAGCGCTCACCGCCGTCCTGCGCTCGACCGAGGGTGGCGGCCCGAGCGGCCTCGCGGCGATCACGAGCGACGGGGTAGCGCGGTTCGCGATGCGTGACCTGGCCCCGACCACCGGCACCCAGGTCTACGAGGCGTGGGTGATCGTGGGATCGAGCGCGCCCGTGGCGCTCGGTGGGTTCCAGGTCGGCGGGAACCGCGTCGGCTACCTGGAGGCCCGCGGTTTGCCCACCGACAGTGGGATCGTGCTCGCGTTCACGCGCGAGCCGGCACCGGGCGCGACGGCGCCCTCATCGGATCCGGTGTCGGTCGGCACGGCGACCGCCGCCTCGTAGGAGCGACGGCCGAGCCGCCAACGCCATCACGCCGGGGCGTCGACCCCAGCGACGGAGCCGGCGCCCGCGTCCTTGGCTCGCTGCAGCGCCTCGGTCGCGGCCGCGATCAGCGACTCGGCGTCGCCGCCATCGACCGGGAAACGCGCGACCCCGGCTGACACGGACACGACCCGGCCCGCGACGGCCGGCAACGCGGCGATCCCCTCCTGCACGCGTCGGGCGACCATCCCGCCGGCGGCACCCGGGGCGACCAGCACGAACTCGTCGCCACCGATCCGACCGACCGTGTCGACAAGCCGGACCGATTCGGCCAGCACGGCCGCGACGCGCCGCAGGATGTCGTCGCCGACCGAATGGCCGTCGTCGGCGTTGGCCGAGCGGAAGTCGTCCACGTCGAACAGCGCAAGCGAGACCTCGCCACCCTGTCGACCGGCGCGGGCGAGCTCGAGTTCCAGCACGCGGGCCACCGTCCGCTCATTGGCGATGCCGGTCAGCGGGTCGGTGTGGGCGAGCCGCTCGAACCACTCCGAGCGTTCGGCCGAGGACGAGCTGTGGCGCGCCCGGTCGGTGATGATGGCGGCGAGCGCAGCAAGCGCCTCGAGGACCTCGCGTTGCGGATCGGTCAGCGCCTCGGCGGAGGGCCGGGCGATGCCGAGCGCCCCGAGGCTGACTTCGACGCCGCCGATGGACGCCACAAGCGGCAGGTACGAGCCGCTGATCGCCGAGCCGTCCGCTGCGACCCCGGCCCGGTCGAAGGACGCGAGGCGCTCGACCGCGGCCTCGGCGAAGGGATGGGAGGGCTCGGCCACGTCGGCGATGAGTGCCTCGGTGGCGGCTGCGTCCATCCCCTGCGCGACCGCCAGCTGGGGACCCGGCCGGTCGGGGTCGACGAGGAAGACCGCCCCGACCGTCGCGCCCGTCGCAGCCACCGCGCCGGACAGGATGGCTTGCAGCGCACCATCGAGGTCGTCGGCGGACGCCGCGGCGACGATGGTCGCCGGAACGCTGGAGCGGGGATCGAGTGACGGACCGTCGCTGGCCACGGGTCGGACTCCTGCACGCGTTCGGGTCGGAGGCCGCATCGTACACCGGGCGAATCGCGCGGGAACGCGTTGACCCGGCCCATGCCCGCCGCTGATACTCCGCCCGATGAAGCTCGTCGTCGCCATCGTGCACAACGAGGACGCGGGAGCCCTGGTCGAGGCCCTCCTCGACAAGGAGTTCCGGGCGACCCGTGTCTCGAGTTCGGGCGGGTTCCTCAAGCAGTCGAACGCCACGATCTTCCTGGGCGTCGAGGAAAAGGACGTCGAGGAGGTCATCGGGATCGTCCGCGAGAACTGCACGTCGCGGACGCAGGTCGTGAACCCGATGCCGCCGATCATGGAGCCCGGCGAGTTCTTCATGCCATACCCGCTCGAGGTCGAGGTCGGCGGCGCGACCGTCTTCGTCGTCCCGGTCGATCGCTTCGAGCGGCTGTAGCCGCCGAGATGCGGGCGCCGCAGATGGGCTGGACGCCCCCGGCGATGGCGGCCGGCGTGGGCGCCACGAGCGCGGCCGCCACGACCGACGTGGCCGAGCCGCGGGAGCGGTGGGGCCAGCTGCTGATCCTGGGCGTCGGCATGGTGCTCGCCATGTCCCCGTCATTCAGCGCGGCTGCCGTCGCGCCCATCCTGCGCACCGAGTGGCAGGTCGGTCTGCTCGACCTGCCATTCCTCACGGTCGTGGTCCAGCTCGGGTTCGCGGTCGGTGCCCTCGGACTCGCGGTGGCCGGGGCACCTGACGTCATCCCTGGGCCGCGCCTCTTCGCGATCGGTGCGGTGATCGCGGCGGTCGCCAACCTGGGGTTCGGGGCACTCGTCACGGACGCCGGCTCGGCGATCCCGTTCCGGTTCCTGACCGGCGTCGCCCTGGCCGCCGTCTATCCCGTGGCCATGAAGCTGGCCGCCGGGTGGTTCATCCGCGACCGTGGTCTGGCCATCGGCGTCGTGAATGGGGCGCTCACGGTCGGGGTCGCCCTGCCGTTCCTGTTCCGGGCGATCGGGGCGTACACGGGCGTGGATTGGCGCCCGGTCGTCATCGCGGCCAGCGTCGCCGGCGTCGTCGGAGCCGGGCTGGTCGGGCTGCTGGCTCGGCGCGGGCCGCTCGACGTGGCAGCCCCGCGATTCTCACCGGCCATCGCCGCCGCCGCCTTCCACGAGCCATCGGTCCGGCTCGCGTCGATCGGCTACTTCGGCCACATGTGGGAGCTCTTCGCGATGTGGACCTGGGTGCCGATCTTCCTGCTGGCGAGCTTCGCCGCGGCGGGCGTGACCGATCCCGGCGCGGCATCGCTGACGGCGTTCGGGGTGGTGGCCGTCGGCGGCCTCGGATCCGCGGCGGCCGGCGCCATCGCCGACCGCGTCGGACGGACCACGACGACCATCGTGGCGATGGCGACCTCGGGCACGTCGGCGATCGTGGCTGGCATCCTGTTCGGAGCGCCCGTTCCGCTCATCGTCCTCGTCGCGCTCGTCTGGGGCGCATCGGTGGTGGCCGACTCGGCGCAGTTCTCGACCGCGGTGTCGGAACTGGCACCACCGGGGACTGCGGGTTCCGCACTGTCGGTGCAGACCGCAGCCGGCTTCGCGCTCACGAGCGTGACCATCCTCGGCGTCGGTCTGCTCGATCCGACCGGCGCGGATGGCTGGCGCGTGGCCTGGCTCGTCCTGGCCCTCGGACCTGCGGTCGGGATCGTGGCGATGGTCCGACTGCGGCGTCGACCGGACGCGGTCAAGATGGCAAGCGGCCACCGATGAGCCCGATGCGGCCCGACCTGGTCGATTGCTGGGTCTTCCGGGTCGTCCTATCGGCCCGGGGAGTGCCGAGCACGGACGTCCTCCTGCTGCGGCGTGCGCCGGGGCGGATCCTCCCTGGGCTGTGGCAGTGCGTATCGGGATCGCTCGACGGGGACGAGCGGATCTCGGCGGCGGCCCTCCGCGAGCTGGAGGAGGAGACGGGCTTCGCCGGTCCGGCGATCGAGGCGTTCTACGGCCTCGACCTGGTCAACCAGTTCCACGAACCGTCCTACGACGCCGTCGTGTCGGCGGCGGTGTTCGCGGTCCGGGTCGGTCCGGAGGCGGACGTGACGTTGTCGAGCGAACACGATGCGGCACGCTGGCTGCCGATCGACGACGCGCACGACGAGGTGATCTGGCCGGGCTATCGCACGGCGATCGAGCGGATCCGCGATGACCTGGGGGATCCGGACCGAGCCCGCTGGTACGAGCTCACGCTCGAGGGGGACCGGGCGCCGCGATAGCTGGGGACCTCTTGACGTCATTCGATACGATACGGTATCGTATCGTAAAGACCTGACAACCCCGACCGATAGAGGACCGGCCATGACGCCCAGCGCTCCCCCGATCGACGACGCGATCTACCGACGTCGCTGGTACACGCTCGCCGTGCTCGCGCTGAGCCTGGTGATCATCGGGCTCGACAACACGGTCCTCAACGTCGCGCTCCCGACGCTGCAGCGAACCTTCGACGCCACCGCGGCCGAGCTGCAATGGATGGTCGACGCGTACGTGCTGGTCTTCGCCGGCCTGTTGCTGACGTTCGGGGCGCTGGGCGATCGGTTCGGCCGCGCTCG
Source organism: Candidatus Limnocylindrales bacterium (assembly GCA_035688805.1). Taxonomy (GTDB): domain Bacteria; phylum Chloroflexota; class Limnocylindria; order Limnocylindrales; family CSP1-4; genus SPCO01. Next base: position 40,934 of record DASSMQ010000143.1, on the reverse strand, counting down.
GGCGCTCCAGTTCGGGCTCATCCTCTTCGCCGTCTCGTCAGTGGCGGCCACGTTCTCGACCGAAGCCGTCCATCTGATCGCCGCCCGCATCGCGATGGGCGTCGGTGGGGCACTGATCATGCCGTCGACGCTGAGCGTCATCGCCAACGTCTTTCCGCCTGCCGAGCGGGTGAAGGCGATCACCATCTGGGCCGGTGTCTCGGGCCTCGGCGTCGGTCTCGGCCCGCTGGTCGGGGGGCTGCTGATCGAGAACTTCGATTGGCGGGCCGTCTTCCTGCTCAACGTGCCGATCGCCGTGCTGGCGCTCGTACTGGGCTTCTTCCTCGTGCCGGAGAGCCGCGATCCGTCCGGTGCCCGGCTCGACGTGCCTGGGGCGATCCTGTCGATCGTCGGCGTGTCGGCCCTGGTCTACGGCCTCATCGAAGCGCCCGCATCCGGCTGGACCGACCCGCTGATCCTCGCCTCGTTCGGCGCCGCGATCCTCCTTGGGGCTGCATTCGCGTGGCGGGAGACCAACACCCAGGACCCGATGCTCGATCTGTCCCTCTTCCGCGACCGACGTTTCACCGCCGGCGCCGGCGCCATCGCCCTCACGTTCTTCGCGCTGTTCGGCGTGATCTTCGGGCTGACCCAGTACCTCCAGTTCATCCTGGGCAAGACCGCCCTCGAGGCGGGCACGTTGATGCTCGCGTTGGCGTTCGGCATCCCGATGGGTGCCCGGATCAGCCTGAAGGCGACGGAGCACGTGGGGGTCGGTCGAGTCATGGGCGTCGCCCTCATCGCGATCGCCGTCATCCTGCTGAGCATCACCCGATGGACGCCGAGCACCGACCCGCTCCTGGTAGCCGTGACGCTATTCCTACTTGCCCTGTCGCTGGCCAACGTCATGGCACCCGCGACGGGGACGGTGATGAGCGCCGTTCCGGAGGCCAAGGCCGGTGTCGGTTCGGCCATGAACGATCTGCTGCGCCAGCTCGGCGGTGCGCTCGGCGTGGCGGTCATCGGCTCGGTCATGAACACCATCTATCGAGACCGCGTGGCGGACGCCCTGACCGGCCTACCACCACAGGCCGCCGGCGCGGCCCGGGACTCGGTGGGGGCCGCGGTGGCTATCGCCGCCCAGGTCGGCGGCGCGGCCGGCGATGCATTGGCCGCCGCCGCGCGCGCCGCGTTCGTCGATGGCCTCGGGGCCGCTGCTGTCGTGGCCGCGTTCGTGGCCGTCCTCACCTCGGTCTACGTCACACGCCAGATGCCGACGCGGCAGACGTCGGAGGCCGACAGCATGATGGCCACGCCTGCGCCGCAGTCGCGGTGAGGCAGGCCATCGCGCGCTCGACTCCAGGCGCGCCGACCGCGCCGACCGCGACGACAGCGCCCGGGTCGTCGGCCCGCGGTCGACCCCGGGATCGGCGCGTGGACGACGCGATCCTCGCGGCGACCTTCCGCCAACTGGTCGACCTGGGCTACGCGTCCCTCTCGATCGAGTCGGTCGCTGCCGAGGCGGGCGTCGCGAAGACGACGATCTACCGGCGCCATCCGACCAAGAAGGACCTCGTCCTCGCGGCGTTGGGCGCGGGGACGCCGTTCGAGCCGCCGGCCATCGACCTGCCGTCCCGCCAGGGGCTCGAGGTGTTCGTGCGAACGGCCATCAGCATGCTCATCGACTCGGGCGCCGTCCGGATCCTGGGCTCGCTCCTGGTCGAGGATCGCGCCGAGCCCGGCCTGCTCGATGCGTTCCGGGCGCGGCTGCTCGAACCCCGACGCGCGCTGGTCGAGGCCATGCTCGCGCGTGGCGTCGAGCGCGGCGAGCTTCGGGCGGACCTCGACCCGCTCGTGGTCACCGAGATGATCGCCGGCGCCGTCTTCGGTCATCACGTGATCCTTGGACGGCCGACCTCCGAGCCCTGGATCCGGGACCTCATCGACCATGTCTGGCGAGCGATCGAGGCGCCGCCTTGACGACGGCGTGAGGCTCGTGGCCTGACACGTCGACCGGCGCTGCTAGACTCGGGCTCGAGGCGGCCCACCGTGAGGCGGCTGTGGAGGGCGACGTGATCGATCGAACCGAGACGATGACAGCGGCGTCGCGCCGGGCCTTCCGATCCAAGGTCGACAGCATCCGCGCCACGTACGGCTTCGAGGATGTGTCGCTCGCCCCGGGGACCGACACCATCGAGCCGGCCGACGTCGATCTCGGCCAGACGTTCTGCGGGATCGACCTCCCGATCCCGATCCTGGCGTCGGCGATGGACGCCGTCGTCGATGTACGAATGGCCGGGGCGCTGGCGCGCCTCGGTGGCCTCGCGATCATCAACCTCGAAGGCGTCCAGGCCCGCTACGACGACCCGGATGCGGTGCTGGAGCGGATCGCCGTCGCACCGGACGACCAGGTCCAGGACCTCCTCGCCGAGGCCTATCAGCAGCCCATCCGCGAGGACCTCATCGCCGCCCGGATCGAGGCGATCCACGCGGTCGGGTCGAAGGCCGCGGTCGCCGCGACGCCCGGCGTCGCGCGTCGGTTCGGGCCGTTGGCAGCCGAGCAGGGCGCCGACCTCTTCCTCGTCCAGAGCCAGGTCAGCAGCGCCCGGCACATCGCCACCAGATACGACCCCCTGTCGCTGGCCGAGTTCACCCGCTACATGCCGATCCCGGTGGCGGTCGGGAACACGACCAACGCCGACGCCGCCTTCGCACTGATGGAACAGGGAGCGGCGGCGGTGTTCGTCGGGGTGGGACCAGGCGCCGCATGCACGACGCGCGAGGCGCTGGGCATCGGCGTGCCGCAGGTTACGGCGATCAGCGACGTGGCCGCGGCGCGCGATGTGTATGCCGCCGAGACCGGCCGCTACGTCCCGGTCGTCGCGGACGGCGGGATGCGCCGGGGTGGCGAGTTGGCCAAGGCGATCGCCGCAGGCGCCGACGTGCTGATGATCGGCTCGCCGCTGGCCCGCGCCAGCGAAGCGCCCGGTCGCGGCACGAACTGGGGGATGGCCGCGCCGTCCCCGACCCTCCCACGCGGCACCAGGATCAAGGTCGGCACGACAGGATCGCTCGAGCGGATCCTGCTCGGCCCGGCCCACGTCACCGATGGCAGCCAGAACCTCGTCGGGGCACTGCGCCAGTCGATGGCTGCGCTCGGCGCTCGCACGATCCGCGAGATGCAGGCGGTCGAGCTGGTCTACGCCCCATCGACCCAGACCGAGGGCAAGTCCTGGCAGCGGGCCCGCTGACGACGGACGACATCGGCGACGACCTCGTCTTCGAGGGAAAGGTCGCCCGGATCACGACCTGGGGTCGGCGGACGGGACTGCCGCGACCGGTCGCGGTCGGCTACGTCGAGGAACCTGACGGGTCGATCCTGGTCGCCGCCGGTGACGGTGCGCGCTGGGCGCTCAATCTGCTCGATCGACCGGAGGTCGCGGTCGATATCGGGGAGCGGAGGTTCCGGGCAGTGGCGGAACCGCTCGAGATGCCGGATCACGCCCGGGTCATCCGCGGACTGATCCTGCGCTACGGGACGCCCGCCGAGCGGCTGGGCCGCGGGCCATCGTTCCGGCTCCGCCCCCTCGCCGGGGACCCGACCTCGGGCTGACGCCGCGAGGCGACGCGGGCCGACTGACATCCGTCCATGCCGGTTGCTGGCGGCCGACCATGCCGTCCGGTGGCTGACCCGCCCATCCTCGCACCATCGACGACCAGCCAGGTCGTCGAGGGAAGGAGTCAGTCGCCGATGTTCCACCCCGACCAGATCAACCCCGCGGCGCTCGTCGTCAGCCCACCGTCGATCGCATCGGTCGCCAGGCGCGGCTGCCTCGTCGACGGTTGCCCTTGCCGGGACGCGCGGATCGTGTCGCACCGGCGCGCGGCCTTCTTCGCCTTCCTTGCCCGCCAGGCCGGCGAGACCGCCGACCGCGTGATCGTCCCCGATCCCGAGTGGATCATCCCGACTGGAGTCGATGCATGACGGCCCCCGATCGCACCTACGACCCGATCCGCTTCCAGCGCGGCACACGTGGTTTTGCCGCGTTCGTCACGTTCCTCGCCGGCGCCGTCGTCCTGGGCGCCTCCCTGTTCGTGATCCCCACCGTCGGGCTCGATCCCATCGCGACCCGTTGGGCCGTGATCCTCGGGACGGCCGCTGGGATCGCCCACCTGGTCGCGGTCGTCGGATTGATCCGCGGTCGTCGCTGGGCGGCCGAGACGGTCGCCTATCTGTCGGCCGCCGGCATCGCCGTGGCGGGCATCGGTCTGCTGTTCAGTGCCGTCGGCCTCCCGGTCCTCGGCGCCGAGCGCACCACGTCCGTCGGGTTCTTCATCTGGATGATCGGCACCTGGACCGTCGCAACGAGGTTCGCCATGAAGCCCTTCACGTTCGTACCCCACGCCCATCGGATCGCCGCCGTGAGCCCGGTCGCCCAGCCGGTAGCCAGCGACGATGCCCGACCGATGACCGGTCTGCGCAAGCGTCGCCCGATCTGGGCGGCCCCCCGCCCGGCTGTCGGGCAGGCGCCGGCCGTGCTCCATCCGATGGCAGCCCTCACCGCCTGAGCGCTGGCCGTACGTCATCCGGCCCATATCGGTTCAGGACGTTCGCGCAGTGACCGGGCGCCGGTCGCGCAGCGACCATCCGGGCATGGACAGCTTCGGGATGGTCGTCATCGCGATCAGCGCCCTCGCCCTGCTGGAGGTGGCAGCAGCCAACCTTCGCGGTGAGGAACGCCACCGACGCCTCCGCCGGACGTATCGAACCGCCCGGTAAGTCTCGTTCGGAGCGGCCGACCGCCACTCCCGAAACGCCCGTATCCTCCCATCGGTGAGCGACCAACGGAGCCTCTTCGAGCGCGCGGGCGGCATGCTGTTCTTCGAGGACCTCGTGTCGCGGTTCTACGCCGCCGTCGAGAGGGACCCGATCCTGCGGCCGCTCTATCCCGAGCCCGACCTCGCGGGCGCCCAGCACCGGCTGACGCTGTTCCTTGCCCAGTACTGGGGCGGGCCGCGCACCTATGACCTCGAGCGCGGACATCCGCGGCTGCGGATGCGGCATGCACCCTTCGCCATCGGCCCCACGGCGCGTGATCGCTGGCTGCGGCTGATGCGGGCCGCCCTGGCGGAGGTCGCCCCGCCGGACGATGTCGCCCGCGAGTTCGACCGCTACATCGACATGGCCGCCGAGGCGATGCGTAACCGCGAGGTCGACTGAGCGAGCGTCCGTCGGGCCCCCGTTCGGTCACCCCCCGGATCAGCCCTCGACGCCCTCGCGCAGCCAGGCCAGGACGGCCTGCACCCGTCGGTGGCCGACCTGATCGGCTTCGAGGCCTAGCTTCGAGAAGATCTGGCCGACGTGGCCCTCGACCGTCTTGAGCTCCAGGCCGAGTTCGGTCGCGACGCCCTGATTCGACCGGCCTTCGGCCATCAGGCCGAGGATCTCTCGCTCCCGCCGCGTGAGCTCGTCGAGTGGCGAATGGCGTCGCGGCCGGCCCATCAACAGCGCCACGACTTCGGGGTCGATCACCGATCCGCCGCCCGCGACGCGTCGGACCGCGTCGGCCAGATCGGCCATCCGCGCGACCCGGTCCTTCAACAGATAGCCGAGCCCGCGGGCGTCGTTCCGCACCAGGTCGACCGCGTAGCGGGTCTCGACGTACTGGGACAGGACGAGGATCGCCAGGCCGGGATGGGCGCGGCGCAGCCGCTGGGCTGCCTCGAGACCTTCGGTCGTATGCGTCGGCGGCATCCGCACGTCCACGACCACGACGTCCGGCGTGCTGCGCTCGACGAGCTCGTCGAGCGCCTGGGCGTCGCTCGCCTGCCCGACCACCTCGAAGCCGGACGCGGCCAGGCTCGCGGCGAGGGCCTCACGAAGCAGGACGGCATCGTCAGCCAGAACGACCCGGATCGGCGGCGCGTCCGTCATGCCGGCAGCGGCAGCTCGGCCTGGACCGTGGTGCCGCCTCCCGGCGGGCTGTCGACCCGGAGCCGTCCGCCAAGCGCTGCCACCCGGTCGGTCAGGCCCCGAAGGCCGGTGCCGCCAGCCGGGTCGGCGCCGCCGCTCCCATCGTCGCGGATCGCCACCCGAAGTCGGCCGTCGGTCGCGGTCACGGTCACCGTGACGTGGCTGGCGCCGGCGTATTTGGTCGTGTTGGCGATCGCTTCGGCCACGACGAAATAGGCCGCCGCCTCGACCGGTGCTGAGAATCGTTCCGCGGGTGCCTCGACGGTGATCGGGATGGCGGCCCGCTCGGCGAGCGCCTCGACGGCCGGCCCCAGCCCAGCCTCGATGAGGATCGTGGGATGCAGGCCACGGGCGAGATCGCGGACCTCCGCGACGGCCGCGCGGAGTTCCGTGGTCGCCTGGTCGAGCAACTCGGACGAGGCGCCGGCCGCTTGCCGCGCGACGTCGAGGCGCATCGCCAGCGCGACGAGCCGCTGCTGCGCGCCGTCGTGCAGGTCGCGCTCCAGCCGCCGACGCTCGGCATCCGCCGCTTCGACGATCCGCTGGCGAGAGGCGCGCACCTCGTCGAGCTGGGCCCGGACCTGCGCCGCCAGCCGCTCGTTCTCGAGCGCAAGCCTGGCCACGGAGCCGACGGCCTCGATGAGACCGGGGTCGTCCTCGACGATCGCGGGATCGTCGACCAGCACGGCCAGCAGCTCGCCGTCACGTTCGACCCGGGTGACGGTCCGTCCGCGGAACGTGTCCGGGTCGATGGTCTGGCCGTCGGCGCCGACGTAGCCGGCGCCGGCTGGGGCGGGGAACGCGAGGACCAGGCTCGGGTCGCGGACCGCCCGGGCGAGCACGTCGCGCAGGCCGCCGACCGCGACGCCGCGCCCCAGTCGAACGACGAGGTCCGCGACGTTGGCGCGTGCCAGTCGAGCCTGGAAGGCCGCGATCATGATCGCGATCGGGATCGACAGGCTCTGGACGATCGACAGGACGTTGGTCGTGTGGGTGGCGTCCTGGGCCGCGGCGTCCAGGAATGCATCGGCGAAGTATCCGGCGAAGGTGCTGACGCACCAGAGCGGAGCCGCGATCAGCATCGGGGCCATCTGGCGACGACCGCCCGGACCCAGCCGCTGCCGGTGGCGCCAGAGCTCGACCAGGCTGACGAGCATGAATGCGGGGACCAGAGCGAGTCCGCTGAAGCGCACAACGTCCCAATTCCCGTCGGACGGCAGCACGCGGATCGGATCGTCGCAGATCGGGTCGCAGTCATTCGGCTGGACGATCAGAGCAGCCACTTTGAAGCCGATCGCGAAGAGGTAGACGAACGGGACGAACCAGCGGTCGAACCGGTCCTGCAGTCGTCCGGTCGGATACGCGATGACGAGGTGGATGAAGACCGCGGCCCACAGTTCGCCGAGCAGATAGACGGGCAGGCCGATGAGCGTCCGGGGTTCGATCGGCAGATAGCCAAGGAGCCAGATCTGGCCCACGGCAGTCGACAGCAGGAGGACCTTCCACAGCGCACTGGCCGGCTGTCGCACCATCAGGGTGACCACAGCGATGATCCACACGGCTTCGACCGCGAGTCCGGTCAACCGCTCGCTCGGGGTGACGGTCCGCCACAACTCGTACGGGGTGGTCTGCAGGATCAGCTGGCCGCCGATGACCAGGGCGGCCATGGCCGCGGCCACCAGCAGAGCCCGGCTCCAGCGGCGTCGCATCGGCGCATCGTGCCACGCGCTCGTTCGACGCCGACACCGGGTACACCCTCGGTATCCGGTCGATGCGAGCCTGGCTAGCCCGCTCGTCCGCTGTGCCTCCGCAGCGCATCGTTCCGGCATCGCCCCGACACGCGGGTCAGCATTCGAGGGACATCCGATGGCCGCCACGTTGAGCACCACGATCTACCCGTCAGCCCGGATCGCGACCCCGGCTCGGCCGACGGTACGGCACCTCGTGGCGCCGGCCGCCGCCGTCGCCGTGCTGGCCGCGCTGATCGCCTTGCTCCCCGGGATCGCGCACGTTCCCGCGACCGACGTCATCGCCCGGCCGATGGGGACGCCGGCGATCAGCGTGGACGCCACGCGACCGGCCCCGACCGAGGTGCCAGCGACACCGGCCCACGCGCAGCCTGGGCTGGATCGCTGACGAGTTACCCCCCGGCGACGCGCGACAAGCGTCCATCCGGATCGGCGCCATCCGACGATGGGCGACCACGCTGCCGTGCAACAGGCTTCGCGCTGGATGGACCGAGTCGATCTCGTCGACCCGGGTGATCGTCCCGAACACCGGAGCACTGACCTGATGTCTCTCTCGTTCCCGCGTCTTGCCGCCGCGGTCAGCCTCGGCATCGGCGGGGCGCTGACCGCCCTGACCGCGTTCGGCCTGATCGTCGCCGACGTGGTCATTCGCAGCGACCGCTTCGATGTCACCCCGGCCGACGCGACGGCGCTTGCCCGGATGACCCTCGGGGCGCCGGTCGTCGCGGCGTTCGGCGCCGCGGCCGTCATCACCGCGCTCGCGCTCCTGGCAGGTGCCCGTCGATCGCGCCCGATCGGCCTCGCGGTCTCTGGCATCGGGATCGCCATCGGCGTCGGGCTGATCGCCCTCCTGCTCCTCGCCCAGGGCCCCTTCGCCGTCCTGCCCTCGGACCGGGCCCTCGACGGGATCGAGATCCTCGGCTCGTTCGCGGTGTTCAACCTCGTCGCATTCATCGCCCTCGTGGTCGATCGCCCGAAGCCGGTCGTGACGTCCGTCGACGGCGCCGTCTGACCGACCACGGGGTGCACGCCGGATCGTCCCCTGACCTGACTGATGCCTGATCGGTGGTGATCCGCCGCCGGTCGCCCGGGTACACTGGGCCTGGCGGCGTCGCGGGCGGTCGGGTCGGCGGCAGCGGCCCCGAGGAGGACGGCATCGGGTGACGACGAGGGTGACGGAGTCGATGGCGGGGGTCGATGCGACCGATGCCGATCTGCCGGGCGAGGAGCCGTCCGCCACCGAACGTCCAGCCAAAGCGTCCAGTTCGACCCGGGCGCAGACGCGCGAGCGCGGGAAGACGGTCCATGGCGAGCCAGCCAACGCGGGCCATCGGGTCCTGGCGCCGGACGATGCCGAAGTCGAGGCGTATCTCGAGACGGCCTTGCACGCCCCGGCACCCGATCGCGCGGCCGATGCCATCGACGCGACGACCACCGGCCCGGTCGTCGTGCTCGACTTCGGCAGCCAGTTCGCGCAGCTGATCGCCCGCCGCGTGCGCGAGTTGCACGTCTATTCCGAACTGCTCCCGCACGACACGCCATACGCCGAGCTCGAAGCGCGCGGCGTGCGCGCGATCATCCTGTCGGGCGGCCCGAATTCGGTCTACGACGAGGGGGCACCCAAGCCCGACCCTGCGGTCTGGAGCGGCCGCATCCCGGTCCTCGGCATCTGCTACGGGGCGCAGCTGATGGCGCACGAGTTGGGCGGCGACGTCGTCCCGACGGCGAAGCGCGAATATGGCCCTGCGACGGTCCAGTTGACCGCGGGTGACGGCCTGTTCGCGGGCCTCGAGCGCGACCAGCCGGTGTGGATGAGTCACGGGGATTCGATCACTCGGCTCCCCGCGGGCTTCGCCTCGACCGCACAGACCGACTCGACGCCGTACGCAGGCCTGCAGGCCCCCGACCGGAACCTGTATGGCATCCAGTTCCACCCCGAAGTGGCCCACACGCCGCGAGGCCGTGACGTCCTGCGCAATTTCGTCCTTGGCATCGCCGGCGCGGCCCCGACCTGGACCCCTGCGGACTTCATCGCCACGACGGTCGCGGCGATCCGCGAGCGGGTCGACCGCCACGCTCGGGCGACCAGCTCGGACGGCAACGTGATCTGCGCGCTGTCGGGCGGCGTCGACTCCGCGGTCGCGGCGGCACTCGTCCACCGGGCCGTGGGTGACCGCCTCACCTGCATCTACGTCGACCACGGGCTGATGCGCAAGAAGGAATCGGAGCTCCTGCGCGAGACGTTCGCCGAGCATCTCGGGATGCGGCTCGTGATGGTCGACGCCCGGCAGCGCTTCCTGGCCCGGCTGGCCGGCGTCGAGGACCCGGAACGGAAGCGCAAGATCATCGGCGACGAATTCATCCGGGTCTTCGAGGAGGAGTCGACTCGCCTCGGCCGGATCGACTTCCTGACCCAGGGCACCCTCTACCCCGATGTCATCGAGAGCGCCACATCGGAGACGAAGGCCGCGCAGAAGATCAAGACCCACCACAACGTCGGGGGCCTGCCGGCGGACCTGCGGTTCCAGCTGATCGAACCGTTGCGATACCTGTTCAAGGACGAGGTCCGGACCGTCGGTCTCGAGCTGGGCCTGCCCGAGGCGATGGTCCTGCGCCAGCCCTTCCCGGGGCCCGGCCTCGCCATCCGGATCATCGGCGAGGTCACCGCCGAGCGCCTCGACACGTTGCGCGAGGCCGACTGGATCGTGATCGACGAGATCAAGGCGGCCGGTCTCTACCGCACGCTGTGGCAATCCTTCGCCATCCTCACCCCGGTGCGCAGCGTCGGCGTGATGGGCGACGGCCGGACCTACGCCAACGTGGTCGCGATCCGCGCGGTCACCAGCGAGGACGGCATGACCGCCGATTGGGCCAAGCTCCCGTACGACGTCCTCGGCCGGATCAGCAGCCGGATCGTCAACGAGGTGCCCGGCGTGAACCGGGTGGTGTACGACATCTCCTCCAAACCGCCAGCGACCATCGAATGGGAGTGACGGCGCCCGGGTACCCCGCCCACCCCGGACCGATGGGGTATTCCGGGCCTCGAACCGCGCGGTAGCATTCCGGCCATGGTCGACCAAGGCGACTCGGGTCCGGCGCTCACGTCGGAAGCATCCATCTGCCCGTGGTGCTCTGCGTCCTACACCGGTGAGCCCGACACCTGTCCTTCGTGCGGAGCGGCCCTGGCCGTCGATCCGGCGACCGACCCGGCGTTGCCGGGCCTGACCGCGATCGATGCCGCTGCGATCGTCCGCGCGAAAGCCCCGGTGGCCCGATCCCGCAATCGCTTCCTGTCATGGATCAGCGGTGACTATCCCGAAGACACCACGAGCGCGGTCGAAGCGGGGGCGCTGGCCCCGCCGGATGTCGAGGTCCGCCGCGAGATGCTGCGCCTGGAGCTCGCCGCCGAAGTCGCCAACCTGCAGGCGGAGGCCGGCGCCCTGATCGCCGAGGCGACGCTCGAGGGACGCGCCCCGGACCCCTCGCTGGCGGCCATCGCCGCGGTCGGTGATGCCGACGGAACGGCCGAAGCCGAGCCTCGGAGCGACGCAGTGACGACCAGCCCGGAGCCGGCCGCGATGGCCGACGTGGAGGATCGACCCGAGGTCTGAGTGGGGCCGGTATCCTTCGACCGTGCCCGATCGCCTGCCGCCACCTGGCCCGTCCTACCTGCGTGATCAGGAGGTCCGCATCGGTGAGCGCGCCTTCCAGGCTGGCATGGCTCGACCATCCGAGGCCCCGGATGGCTGGTGGATGGCCCTGATGTGGGTGACCGACGCTGACGGCGTGGTCAGCTTCCGCGATGTCGCGCCCGGCTCCGGCCCCCCGCCCGATCCGCCACTCGCTCGGCTCGGCCCAGCCATGTCCGGCGCCCTGTCGGGGATGATCCTGGAGGACGCCGGCCGTCTCCAGATGCGCGTGGCTGGCCTGGTCCCACCCGACGATCCCGCTCGCCCCTGGCGCGCGCCCCTGGCGATCCGGGCAGCATTCCGCTTCGAGCCGGCGCGCGCCGCGACGATGCGCCCCAACGAACTCGCCGCCACGGTCCTCGCGGCGTTCGGCCGGTCGGTCGAGCGGCTGGCCCGGCCCTAGATCGGCGGCGGAGGGATGCGCGACCTGTTCGACGATTTCCTCGAGGAGCTTCGTCGGCGCGAGGCGGAGGCCCGCGGCGAGGATCCCGACGCGGGCGGTCCCCGACGGCCGCGACGGGTCGGCCCGGACGACGACGACGGTGGTAACGACGACGATGGCGACGACGGCGAGCGAGGCGACCGGGGACGGCGGGGGCCCGCCGGCCCGCCTCCGGGACGGCCGCCGGGCGGTCCGCCCCGTCCACGCCCGATCACGCGGGATCCACGTCGTCGTCGACCGAGCATCGGCTGGCTGGTCGTGCTCGCGCTGCTGGCGGTATTCCTCATCTCGAGCTTCGGGGTCGACCTGTGGACCGACGCTCTGTGGTTCCGCAGCGTGGGGTTCGACACGGTGTTCTGGACCCGCGTCGGGGCACAGACGCTCCTGTTCTTCGGGGCGGCCGTCGGCACGCTCGTGGTCCTCCTGGGCAACGTGGCCATCGCCGGGCGACTCGTACCGGCGGCACCAATCGGGGGTGGCACCGGCCGCGGCCCGATCGGTACGCTCTTCGAGCGCTTCAACGACGCTGCCGACCCGCGTCGATCCGGCGGGCGGTTGCGGGTGGAGGGTCGGGGCGAGATCAGCCTCGGCCCCGACGACCTGCCCGACCTGTCGCCGCTGGCCGGCATCGCCATCGTCGTCCTGGCGATCCTGGTCGCCCTGACCGTCGGCGGATCCATCGCGGGCTCCTGGGAGACCATCCTGCTGTGGGTCCACCGCGTGCCGTTCTCGCCGGATGGTCCGGGCGCAGTCACTGATCCCGTCTTCGGGCGCGACATCGGCTTCTTCCTGTTCGAGCTGCCCTTCCTGCGGCTGATCCAGTCGTTGTTCAACGGGCTGGTGATCGCCTCGCTCCTGGCGGTCGGGGCGCGCTACCTGGTGGCCGCCTCGCGCGGCGGGCTGTCGTTCACGACGCCGATCCGCCTCCACCTCGGCATCCTTGCCGGGCTCTTCCTGCTGTCGATCGCGTTCGGCTACCAGCTCGACAAATTCGATCTGGCGTACAGCGATCGTGGCTTCGTGACCGGGGTCAGCTTCACCGATCAGCACGCCCAGTTCTTCGCATATGACGTCCTGACCGTGCTGTCGGGCCTGGCCGCGGCGCTGCTGGTGGGCGGCGCGTTCACCCGCCTCCTGTGGCCGCTGGGGCTCACTGTCGGCGTCTGGCTCCTGGCCTCGTTGCTCATCGGGCGCGCCTATCCCGAGGCGATCCAGCGGTTCACCGTCGTCCCGAACCAGTTCGCCCAGGAGCAGCAGTACATCCGCAACAACATCGCGATGACCCGGTTGGCCTATGGGCTCGACCATTGGGATGACAGTCGGCCGTTCCGCGGCGAGGCCGTGCTGAGCCAGGCGGTCATCGATGACGAAGCCGCCACGTTCCGCAACGCCCGGCTGTGGGATTACCGGCCGCTGTCCCAATCGCTCGACCAGCTGCAGACGGTCCGCCGTTACTACGACTTCGTCGACGTCGACACGGACCGGTACGTCATCAACGGGGTCCAGCGCCAGGTCATGCTGTCCGCTCGCGAGCTGGCGCTCGATCAGAACCCGGGCGCGACGGGCTGGGTCAACCAGCGGGTCAACTTCACCCACGGCATCGGCGCGGCGATGGTGCCCGTCAACGAGGTCGCCAACGAGGGCCAGCCGCGCCTGTTCATCGGCAACCTGCCGCCGGTGTCGACCTCCGGAGCACCGACGATCAGGGAGCCGCGGATCTACTTCGGGGAGCGACCGTCCTCATACGTCGTCGTCGGTGCTCGGCAGAACGAGTTCGACTATCCGACCGGTGAGGGCGATCCGACGGGAGCCGCCGGAACGTCCACCCGCTGGACCGGCACGAGTGGGATCCGGCTCGACACGACCCTCATGCGCGCCCTGTTCGCGCTGCGGTTCCGTGACCTCGACCTGCTGATCAGCGATCAAGTCACGAACGAGAGCCAGCTCCTGTTCCACCGGTCGCTCGGGGACCGGCTGCAGGAGATCGCGCCGTTCCTGCGCTACGACAAGGATCCCTACCTCGTCGTCGGTGACGACGGTCGGTTGCTGTACATGCAGGATGCCTACACGGTCTCTGACAGGTTCCCCCATGCGCAGGCGTTCGATCCACGGCAGTTCGAGGCGAGCGGGCTTGGCCGCCAGTCGTTCGACTACATCCGCAACAGCGTCAAGGTCACGATGGACGCGTACGACGGCACGATGCGCTTCTACATCTCGGACCCGTCGGATCCGATCGTCCGGGCCTACGCCGGGGTCTTCCCGAGCCTGTTCCGGCCCATGTCCGAACTGCCCGCCGACCTTCGGCCGCACCTGCGGGTGCCTGAGGAACTGTTCAACGTCCAGACCAGGGTGTTCGGGCGTTACCACGTGACGAGCCCCGAACAGTTCTTCCGCAACGACGATCAGTGGACGGTGCCACAAGGCCAGACGAACGAGCAGTCCCTTCCGTCGGAGGCGTATTACGTCGTGATGCGGATGCCCGGCGAGACGGCCGCGGAGTTCCTGCTCCTCCAGCCGATGGTGCCGATCAGCCGGCCGAACATGATCGCCTGGGTCGCCGCGCGGATGGATACGCCGAACTACGGGACGACCCGCGTCTACCGGTTCCCGGCCGAGACATCGATCTTCGGACCCGCCCAGATCGAGGCCCGCATCGACCAGGATCCCGTCATCAGCCAGCAACTGACGCTGTGGCGGAACTCCGGCAGCGACGTCATCCGCGGGAACCTGATCGTCGTGCCGATCACCGATTCCATCCTGTACCTGCAACCGGTCTACCTGAAGTCGACCGGGTCCGCCTTCCCCGAGTTTCGGCGGATCGTCGTGGCATCGCCGCGCGAAGTGGTCTGGGGGGACACCCTCTCATCGGCGCTCAGCCAGCTGCTCCAAGCCGAAGGCGGTGCCACGCCATCACCGAGTCCGACGCCGACGCCCGGCCCCAGCCCGACCCCCGGCTCGAGCGGGAGCCCGCCACCGACAGCCACACCCGAGCCCGGTGGCCCGTTGCCATCCGACGCGGCCGGATTGATCGCGTATGCCAACGAGCACTTCGATCTCGCGCAGGCGGCGCTCAAGGCCGGTGACTTCGCGCGCTACGGTCAGGAGATCGAGAACGTGCGCGCGGCGCTTCGCCAGCTCGACCAGCTGGCCCCAGGACTGGTGGCGCCGTCGCCAGCCCCGTGAGTGTCGGAGCGACGCTGGCGGCCTCGCTCGTGATGGTCCTCGCCCGACCGGTGACGTGGCCACTGGCCCTGCTCGCGTTCCTGCTCCGTGGCGGCTGGTTGGTCATCGTCGCCCCCATCGTCGTGCTGCCCACCGCCGTCGGGCTGGGCAACGTGATCGCGCCGTGGCTCGAGGACGTGGCGTTCGGGCGACGAACGGGCGAGCTGCTCGCGATCGCCGCCGTCGGGGGACTCGTGGTCCTGGGCTGGCTCATGCTGGGAGGGCTCGTGGCCGCTGCGGCCGAGATCGAGACGATCCGCGCCGTCAGCGATGGGACGGACGCGCCGAGTCGCGGAGGCTGGGCGCTTGCCGCACGGGTCCTGGCCGCGCGGCTCCTCGGCTACCTCCCGCTGGCCATCGTGGGGGCGATCGGTCTCGTCCGGCTCGTGTCGGTCGCGTATCGCGAGCTGACGCTGCCATCGCAGACCGCGCTTCCGGCCGTGGTCCGGGTGCTCCTCGGCGCACCGGACGCCCTCGTCGGGATCGCGGTCGCGTGGTTGTTCGGAGAAGCGATCGGGGCCCTCGCGAGTCGACGCATCGTCGTCCGGCGCAACGGCGTCCGAGCGGCGGTGCGCCAGAGCCTGTCCGACCGGCGTGTGCTGGGCCGAGCGTTCCTGCTCACGTCGATCACGACGCTCGTGCTGATCGTCGTGCTGGTCGCGACCGGCCTCGCGACCGCGTCGGCCTGGGATGCCCTGGCGAGCGAGCTCGCCCTGGGTTCGGAGCCCATCGCCATCGGCCTGCATACGACGGTCTTCGTCGCGCTGTTCGCCGGGGCATTGGTCCTCGTCGGGGTCACCGCCGCGTGGCGTTGTGCGGTGTGGACCTCTGGGGACGGGACGTTCGGGGTACCTCCGGTTGACCGGTCGGGGGACTGGTAGGCCGGCGGCGGGTCTGCCAACCTGACCCGGCCGTGGACCCCCGGGGAGGGTGCACGCGACACGAGGTGATGGATGACCACCCAGACGATCGCCTGCAGCGCGTGCGGCGCGGACGTGCCCTACGGGCGACTATCGTGCCCGTCTTGTGGGGAGCTGCTCGCCTCGGTGGCTGGAGCCCGCCGACCTGCCGGCAAGCCGTCGCGCGCCGCCAAAGCGTCGGCATCCGCGCGCCCAGCGCCCGCGGAGCCGACAGAGCGTCCAGCGGAGACGCGCGACGTCGAGGCCGAGCTGCCGTGGACCGCATCCGCCGACGACCGTCCGCTCGGTGCGACCGAGGCCGATGCCGAAGCCGCGGAGCGTCAGGGTGCGACCCAGCCCAGCGGCGACGAGAGCCCTGGAACGATCGACCTCGATGACGATCTGGCCGATGACGACGACGGCGGAGATCTCAACGGGCTAGCGCCTCGCAGCTCCACGACGCACGGAGGCGATGGGCCGGCGACGTGGGCCGTCGGTGGAGGCCTCGCGGGCAGTGTCACACCGCGCTACATGCCGCGACCTGCACCGAGATCCGCCGACGCGGGGGACGTCGTTGGCGCGATGCTCGAATCGGCACCGGCCGGAGCATCGCCGTTCACCGAGCGACCGCTGTTCGCCCCTGCGACCGTGTCCGCCTCGCCGGCCGTGCCGACACCCGCCCCGGGTGCCTACCTCCCGCCACCCGTCATCGCCCCGGCTGGACCGCCCGCTCCTGCCCGGGTGTGGGCCGGCCCTGCGACGTCGACCGCGACCGCCGACCATGCTCTGCCGGTCTCGGTGGACGGCGCAGGCTCGTCGGCAGCATCGCCGAGGGCGGCCAGCGCGAGCGTCGATGTCGCGCGGATCACCGAGTTCGCCGGCTGGCTGTCGGTCGCCGGGGCCGCCTTCGCCGCCGTCGGGTTCCTGCTGCCGTGGGCCCGCATCGTGATCGGCGCCAATGGCCTGAGCTACGTCGACCGCTGGGGTCTGGCCGGCCAGAACCACGTCCTGGTCGTGCTGGGCGTCCTGACCGTGCTCGTCCTCGGTCTCGTCCGCAACCCGGTCCCGGTCTGGGTCCGCGCCGGGATCGGTGGGCTCGGGCTCGGGCCGTTGCTGCTCGGGCTCATCTGGCCATACCTGTTCGTGGCAGCGCTGAGCAGCGGACCGGGCATCCCGATCGTCGCCGTCGGCGCGGTGGCCCTCATCGTGGCCGGCGTCCTCGCCCTGGTCGCGGACCGTCACGGGAGTCGCGCCCCCGGCGTCTGAACGGGGTCGCCCGACCGGGCGACGCGATGTCGGGCTCGGCGTACCCCCCTGCTACACTGCGGCCGACCAGCTCGACCCCACGGAGGCGACCCCTAGGGTATGGAACAGATCCTCGCTGGGATCGGCGACACGATCGGTCAGGTCATCGGGAGCCCTGTCGTCCAGATCGGCGCCCGACTGATCTTCATCTACATCGTGGTCCTGTGGATCGCGACGGCCTACTGGGCCTACCGCGACATGCAGCAGCGATCCGACAACGCCATCCTCCCGTACCTCGTCGCGGCCGGGATCATCCTGTTCACCCCGTTCCTGTTCATCTTCGCGGTCTGGGTCTACAAGATCGTCCGACCCCACGAGAAGATCGGCGAGGTCTGGGAGCGCAACCTGGCCGAGGAGGCACTGCTCAACGAGGTCGAGGCCGTGCGCCACTGTCCGACCTGTGAGCGGCGGGTCGACGAGGAATGGATCATCTGCCCCTCGTGCCGCACACGGCTCAACCGCGTCTGCCCGAACTGCTCGCGGCTGGTCGGGCTCGATTGGTCCCTGTGCGCCTGGTGCGGCAAGGACTTCGAGCGGCGCGAGGTCGCTCCGACCGGGATGATCGAACCGCTGCCGGCCGGTAGCGACGCGACGGGCCGCATCGCCGCGCCGGCAGCCGCCGGCGGGGCTCTGCCCGCGTCCATCCAGTCGACCGTCCGGTCGCGAGGCGGATCCCGCGGGTCCCGAGGGTCGGTCAGCCAGGATCCGCTGCCCGAACGTTGAACCCACCCGAGCCGCCGAGCCCGACCGGGCCGGAGTCGCGCCCCGGGACGGGCACCTTCACCATCGAGGGACGTTCGGCACCCGGCCTGTTCGTCGTGGGCTGGCTGGCATCCCTGGTCGGGATCGGCACGATCGTGGTCGCACTGATGTCCGGCGAGTCGACCGCCGCCCGGGTGCTGTTCCTGGCAGGCCTCGTGCTGTTGTCGGTCGGCCTGGTCGCGGGCTCCGGCGGCCAGGCGATCGAGCGCCGGGCGCGCGCGACCCGGTCGTACACGGGGCCGTCACCGTTCCTCCTGTTCGCCGCCGCCATCCCGATCAGCGGCCTCCTCCTGTTCCTCGCGGGCGCGCTGCTCGGCGCCGCCGGACTGCCGGTCGACGGACCCGTCGGACGATTGGTCTCGGTAAGCCTGCAGGCGCTCGTCTACGTCGGGCTGATCCGGTTGCTCGTGGTCGATGGCGGGTCGCTCGGCTGGGCCGACATGGGTCTGCGTCGGCCCGCGGCAGGCGTGCTCGCCGAGATGGCGCGCGGGGCCCTGTGGGCGGCGCCGGTCATCCTCGCGACCCTGCCGGTGGCCTACCTGATCTCAAGACTGATCCCGGTCACGCCGGTCAGCCCACTGCCGCCGACCGGGGAGTCGGGCGGTTTTGCCATCAACCTGCTGGCCGGGGCGGTGGTCGCGCCACTGAGCGAGGAGATCCTGTTCCGCGGCTTCTCGACGACGGCCTGGATGCGCGACATGGGTCGCGACCGGGGCCTGGTCCGAGGCGCCTTGTTCTTCGCGGTGGTCCATGTTCTGACGATCTCCGGCTCGACCGCCGGGGAGGCGGGCGGGGCGGCGCTGGCGGCGTTCATCGGCCGGCTGCCGGTCGCCTTCGCCCTCGGCTGGCTGTTCACGAGGCGAGGGACGATCTGGGCGCCGCTTGGCTTGCACGCCGCGTTCAATGGGCTGCTGCTCGTCCTCGCCGAGGTCGCGGCGCGGAGCGGGGCGATCCCGGTCGGGTAGGGGACGGGCGCCGTCGCTCGGCGTACGGCCGGTCGCCGTCGGCCCGAAGTCGCCGGCAAGCCGGCGTTGAGGGCCCGATGAGGGTCCGCGGATAGGCTCCGATCGTCCTCGAGGTCCGGATGGCGAGGGGAATCGGCGGGCTCTCGTCGTCCGGGCCCGGGGACGCCCCAGCATCCCCGTTCAGCCCGGAGGTCCGTGATGCTCGACCCGATCCATCCGGCCATGGCTACCGGCCACACGATCCGGGAGCTGCCGATCGCCGAACGTCCGCGGGAGCGGCTCGCCTTGCGCGGGCCCGGCGGACTGACCACGGCCGAGCTGATCGGGCTGCTGTGGGGGAGCGGTGTCCGCGGCCGGTCCGCGGCCGATCTCGCCACGGAAGCGCTGGCTGCTCACGACGGTATCGCCGGTCTGGCGCGCGCCAGCGACGTCGAACTTGCCGCGATCCCCGGCATCGGCGAAGCCAAGGCCGCCCAGCTGGTCGCCGCCTTCGAGCTCGGGCGCCGGCTGCTGGCCGATTGGCCGGCCGGACGCTGGTCGATCCGCGGTCCCCATGACCTGGCCGACCGGCTGGTGCTCCAGATGGGCGCCCTCGAACGCGAGGAGTTGCGGGTCGTGATCCTCGACACCAAGAACCACGTGCTCCGGGTCAGCACCGTCTACCAGGGCAACGTGTCGGCATCGCTGGTCCGGGTCGGCGAGCTCTTCCGGGACGCGGTCCGAATGAACGCCGCGAGCGTGATCCTCGTCCACAACCACCCGAGCGGCGACCCGACGCCGTCGCCCGACGACCTCCATCTGACGGCCGAGGCGCTCGCCGCCGGCCGCCTCCTCGACATCGACCTGCTCGATCACCTGGTGATCGGCCACGACGCCTTCGTATCGCTCCGCGACCGAGGGGTCAGCTTCGACCGTCCCGGACCGTCGGGGCTGCGGCCAGAGGCGGCCGCCGAGGCTCCGGCGCGGGTCGCCGGGTCGCCCGGGACCCTCTGGTAGACTGCGCGGGCTGTCGGCAGGACCGGCTGCCATCGGCGTCGCCGGCCACCATCCCGGACCGCGCGACCCGCGACCAGCGACCCACCGCAACCGTAAGGATCCTTCCCCCGCCCATGCTCGACCGCCTGCTCGGCCTCTTCTCCCGCGACATCGGCATCGACCTCGGCACCGCCAACACGCTGGTCCATGTCCGGGACCGCGGGATCGTCATGAGCGAGCCGTCGGTGGTGGCCATCGATGCGAAGTCGAAGCGAGTGCTGGCCATCGGCGCGGAGGCGAAGCGGATGGTCGGTCGGACGCCTGCCAACATCATCGCGGTCCGCCCGCTGCGCGACGGCGTCATCAGCGACTTCGACGTCACCGAGCAGATGATCAAGTACTTCGTGAACCGAGTCCACGACCGGATCGGTCTGATCCCGCGCCCGCGGATGCTGCTCGGGATCCCGTCGGGCGTCACGGAGGTCGAAAAGCGGGCCGTCCGCGACGCGGCGCTCAACGCCGGCGCCCGCTGGGCGCGGCTGATCGAGGAGCCGATGGCCGCCGCGATCGGCGCCGGTCTGCCGGTCAGCGAGCCGTCCGGGTCGCTGATCGTCGACATCGGCGGCGGGACGACCGAGGTCGCGGTCATCTCGCTTGGCGGCATCGTCGTGAGCCGCTCGATCCGGATCGGTGGTGATGAGATGGACCAGGACATCGTCACGTTCGCCCGGAGGGAGTACAACCTCTTCCTCGGCGAACGCACGGCGGAGGACATCAAGATCGCGATCGGGTCCGCCTACCCCGGGGAGTGGGACGCGCAGCGGGTCACGCTGCGCGGGCGTGACCTGCTGACCGGTCTCCCGCGGAGCGTCGAGGTCGGGGCCGACCAGATCCGCGAGGCCATCGAACCGTCGGTGGCCCAGATCGTCGACACCGTCAAGGACACGATCGAAGAGACGCCGCCCGAGCTCGTGGCCGACATCATGGACCAGGGCATCGTCGTGGCCGGTGGGGGTGCGCTCCTGGCGGGCCTCGATCGACGGATCGCCGAGGCCACCCAGATGCCGGTCCACATCGCGGACGACCCGCTGACCTGCGTCGCTCGCGGGACCGGCGTCGTCCTCCAGGAACTCGATGAGATGGACCGCGTGCTCGTCGCCGAGACGTACTCGCGGCCGCCTCGCTGAGCTCGATGGCCACCGTCGTCAATAGTCGGACGGGCCGCCGGCGGGGTATCGCCTTCGGGACGCTCGTCGTCATCAGCGTCCTGCTGATGGTCTTCTCGTCGAATCCGTACGTCCGCACCGTGCAGAACGGGATGGGCTTCGCGCTGCGGCCCATCGCCGGGGCGTTCAACGGCGTCGCCAGCTCGGTCGCCTCGATCGGGGCGTCCATCGCCGAGATCGACCGACTGCGCGTCGACAACACCTCGTTGCGGTCCGAGAACCAGCGGCTCGCGATCGAGAACACCCGACTGCAGGAGATCGCCCGCGAGAACGCCCAGCTGACCGACCTCCTCCAGCTGCGCGCCGGCTTCGATCTCAAGACCGTCGCAGCGAGTGTGATCTCGCGCGAATCGTCCGAGTTTCGGAGGGTCATCGGCCTCGACAAGGGCTCCACGGACGGCATCAAGGTCGGCGACGTCGTCGTGGCCGGCGGCGGCGCTCTGGCAGGGCGCGTGACCGAGGTCGGGCCGAACAGCGCCACGGTCGTGCTCCTGACCGACGGCACTTCGACGGTCATCGGCCAGATGTCCTCGACCGCCGCCACGGGCGAGGTGGTCGGGCAGCTGGGCGGCGTCCTCGTGATGACCCAGATCGATTCGAGCGAGCGGATCAACCTCGGCGATGAGGTCGTCAGCGCGGGTCTCGAGCTGCACAGTGGCGTCCGCTCGCCGTATCCGAAGGGGCTGCTCATCGGTCAGGTCGTCGACGTCCGTCGCGACGCGAACGCGGTCGTCCAGACGGCGTATCTCCAGCCCGCGGCGGCCTTCGACAAGCTCGAGTACGTGCTCGTGATCCTCGACTATGAGGGCGGCCTGCCGCCGATCGAGCAGCAGCCGGTCGATTGCGGCGCCACCAAGTCCGGGACCCTGCCTGAGGGCGAGCAACCGTGCTCCGCACCGACGGCCAGCCCCCGCAAGTGACGGCTCGCGCGCTACCCTTCCCGCGATGAAGGGCATCGTCCTGGCGGGCGGCACGGCGACGCGGCTGTTCCCGCTCACGATCGTCACCAACAAGCACCTGCTGCCGATCTACGACCGGCCGATGATCTACTACCCCATCGAGACCCTGGCCGGCATGGGCATCCGCGAGGTGATGGTCGTCGTCGGCGGCAAGAGCGTCGGCGACGTGGTCGAGCTCCTGGGCGACGGCTCGCATTTCGGGCTCGATCTCACCTACCGCTATCAGGCCGGCGCCCAGGGCATCGCCCAGGCGATCGGGCTGGCCCGCGACTTCGTCGGCGCCGACGCGTTCTGCTGCGTGCTCGGCGACAACATCCTGCGCGGGCCGGCCCTCGCCGACGTCGCGGATGCGTTCGAGTCGGGCGACGCCGGCGCGGGCACCCTGCTGTACCGGGTGCCTGACCCCGAGCGCTTCGGCGTCGCCGAGCTCGACCCGACCGGCCGCGTGATCGGCTTCGAGGAGAAGCCGGAACGACCCAAGAGCGACCTGATCCCGATCGGCGTGTACTTCCTGCGCCCGGACGCGTTCGGCGTCATCGACCAGCTGGCCCCGTCGCAGCGCGGCGAGTTCGAGATCACCGACGTGCTCAACCACTACATCCCCGACGGGCGCCTGTTCACCCGGATCTATGAGGGCCACTGGACCGACGCCGGGACCGTGCCATCGCTGCTGCGCGCCTCCGAACTGGCGCGCGACGACCACGACGCAGGGACGCTGGCCCCGCCCGTCGAGCGGCCGATCGCATGAGCGACGTGCGACGGTTCGACCGGCTCCTGGTCACCGGGGGGGCCGGGTTCATCGGCTCGTGCTACGTCCGCGACGTGCTCGCCCGCAAGGATGGGACGCACATCACGGTGCTCGACAAGCTGACCTACGCCGGCAACGAGGCCAACCTGCGACCGGTCCGCGATGACCCCGATCTGGCCTCCCGGTTCCGCTTCGTCCAGGGCGACATCGCCGACGCTGCGGTCGTCGGGCCCCTGGTGGCCGATGTCGACGCGGTCCTCAACTTCGCCGCCGAGTCGCACGTCGATCGGTCGATCCTCGATCCCGAGGCATTCCTGCGGACGGGCGTGATCGGCGTCCACGTCCTGCTGGAGGCGTGCCGGACGGTCGATCGCGGCGGCGCCAGCCCGCGCTTCGTGCAAGTGTCCACCGACGAGGTCTATGGCTCGGTGCCCACCGGTCATTCACGCGAGACCGACCCGCTGGCCCCGCGCTCCCCGTACGCCGCGGCCAAGGCGGCAGGCGAGCTGCTGGTCGGCAGCTACGTCGTCACGTACGGGCTCGACGCCGTCGTCACCCGCGGATCCAACACGTACGGGCCATACCACCACCCCGAGAAGCTCATCCCGCTGTTCGTCACCAATGCCATCGATGATCTGCCGCTGCCGCTGTACGGCGACGGGCTGCAGCAGCGCGATTGGCTGTACGTGGCCGACCACGCCGGAGCCATCGACCACGTGTTGCGACACGGCGTGTCGGGCGAGACGTACAACATCCCAGGCGGCGTGGAGATGACGAACCGGGACACGGTGGCCCGGCTGCTCGCGCGGCTCGACAAGCCGACGTCGCTGATCCGCCACGTGGAGGACCGCCCCGGGCACGACCGGCGCTACGCGATGGACGGCTCGAAACTGGCGGCACTCGGCTGGCACCCGACCGTGTCCTTCGACGACGGGTTGGCCCGGACCGTCGATTGGTACGTGGCCAACGAGGGCTGGTGGCGGTCGGCACGATCGGGAGACTGGGACGCCTACTACGAGCGCCAGTACGGCGCCCGGCTTCGCTCGGCGGGCTGATGCGGGTCGCCGTCACCGGCGCCAACGGGCGGCTGGGCCGAGCACTGATCTCGGCCCTCGGCGACGCCCCGTTCACCGGGCCGGCCGGTCCGACCGCCTGGACCCGCGCCGACCTCGATCTCGATGCGCCGGCGGGGGTCGAGATCGCGCTCGACCGCGACCGTCCAGAAGTGGTCGTCCACACCGCGGCCTGGACCGACGTCGACGCCTGCGCCCGGGATCCGCGACTCGCGGAGCGCCGGAACGGACACGCCACGGGCGTGCTGGCGCGGGCCTGCGCGGAGCGCAGCATCGATCTACTGGTCATCTCGACCAACGAGGTCTTCGACGGTCGCCGCACCGACCGCCAGCCCTACGCACCCGATGCTCCGCGGTCCCCCGCCAATCCCTATGGGGCGTCGAAGGCGGCCGGGGAGGTGGCCGCGCTCGATGCCTTTGCAGGGGGGCGCGCGACGGTCGGGATCGCCCGCACGGCCTGGCTCTACGGCCCGCCCGGTGCTGACTTCCCACGCAAGATCGCCGATGCTGCCGCGCGGGCCGCGGCGAGCGGCGAGCCGCTCCGCCTGGTCGCCGACGAATGGGGGACCCCGACCTACGCCGCCGACGTCGCCGATGCGATCGTCGAGCTCCTGGCTGATGACGCGCTCGGCGGCACCCATCACCTGGTCGGCGGCGGGATCGCCTCGCGCGCGGACTGGGGCCGCGACGTGATCGACCGGCTGGGAATCCGCGCCGACGTCGAGGAGGTCCCGGCGTCGACGTGGCCGCGGGCCTCGACACCGCCGGCGTGGGGCGTGCTCGCCCAGACGCCGCTCCCTTCCGGCGTTGCGATCCGGCCCTGGCGCCAGGCGATGGCCGACTACATGCCGCTGCTTCGCCGCGCGCTGCAGGCCGCCACGGCATGACCATGGAGCCGCGTCCCTCGTTGATCTCCGGTGTCCGTTACGGGGCGCTCACGCGCCACGCCGACGAGCGGGGGTCCTTCCGGGAGCTGTGGCGCGACGACGTCTTCGGGCGGATCGACCCGGCCGACGCCGGCACGCCACCCGGGACCGAGGCCCGGTTCGTCCAGGCGAACCTGTCGACGTCGGCGGCCGGCGTGTTGCGTGGCCTGCACCTGCATCAGCACCAACTCGATCACTGGGTGGTGGCGAGCGGCCGTGCGTTCGTTGCCCTGGTCGATATCCGGCCGATGCTGGCGGGCGAGGCCCGACCCGTGGTGGAGACCCGGCAGCTCGCGGAAGACGAGTGGGTCGACATCCCGATCGGGGTCGCGCACGGCTTCCTGGCCGTCGAGCCGCTCCAGCTGATCTACTTCGTGACCAACCTGTATGACGGCGCCGACGAGCTCGGTTTCGCCTGGGATGACCGACTCGCGGCCGTTCCGTGGCCAGCAGTCGACGTGACTCCGGACCGTCAGCCGATCCTGTCCGGTCGCGACCGGGCCAACCCCTCGCTCGAGACGCTCGTCCAGCGCATCCGCGACGCGGTCTGACGGCGCCGCCCGATCCGCTCGTTCGGGGCGACCACCCCGGACACCACCATGGCCCACCGGAGCGCCACGCAGACACCCGATGGGGCTAGCGCGCGCGGGACCATCCCGCGATTGAGCGGGTCGGGTCGGATGACGAGGCTGAGGACGTCCGTCATCCCGTCCCCACGGAGTCCGCGTGCGTCGATCGATCGCCGTCCTGTCCCTCGCCGTCCTGGCCGCGTTCGGTCTGGCGGGCGTCGCGCCGTCGCCCGCACGCGCCGGCACCCCGCTGAGTCCGGCCAAGGTCGTGATCATCGTGGGCGCGACCGAGGGTACGACGGCCACGTACCGCAGTCGAGCGGACGCCGCGTACGCCGAGGCCATCAAGTACACCCCCAACGTCGTCAAGGTGTACAGCCCGAACGCGACCTGGGCGAGAGTCAAGAGCGCGACCGTCGGCGCGTCGATCGTCATCTATTTCGGCCACGGCAACGGCTGGCCGAGCCCATATACCTACGACCCGACGTATGCGACCAAGGACGGCTTCGGGCTCAACAACGACAACAACGGCGACGGCAAGCTGTCGGACTACGAGAAGAAGTACTACGGGGAGCCCGCGGTCCGGACGCTCGACCTGGCCCCGAACGCGATCGTCCTCCTCCACAACCTGTGCTACGCGTCGGGCAACTCCGAACCCGGCTACGCCGAGCCGACCGTGTCGGTCGCCCGACAGCGCATCAGCAACTACGCAGCCGGCTTCCTCCAGTCGAACGCCCAGGCGGTGCTGGCGGACGGCCACCACGGTCCCGCGGATTACCTGCGCGCGCTGTTCACGACCGACCAGACCATCGAGTCGATGTGGCGGAACGCGCCCGACCGCAACGGCCATGTGAGCGGCTTCACCTCGACGCGGACCGCGGGCGTCCGCGCGCTGATGGATCCGGAAGGGACCACGAGCGGCTACTACCGGTCGCTCGTCACGGACCCGATGCTAACGACCACGATGGTCACCAATCGGGCGGATACGAGTCGGGACCCGGCCACGCTGGTCGTCCCCGGTCGCGCCCAGGTCCGCATGGCCGACGCCGCCCTGTACCCCGACGCGGCCATCGCGGCGGCCGGCTCCATGGAGGGCGTCACGCCCCTGCCCGCGGGGACGAGGCTCGCCACGGTCGCACGGTCGACCCAACTCGCGGCCGACGGCGCGTCGCTGGTCGAGGTCCAAGGGCTCGACGATCCCGCCCTGCATGGGGTGATGCGGGCCGTCGACCTGATCCCGATGGACAGCGCGGCCCCGAAGGTGCTCGCCGTCGACCCCATCTCCCCCCTCATCTCGCCCAACGGCGACGGCACGGCCGACACCGTCACCGTCAGCGGTTCCCTGTCGGAGACCTCGTCCTGGACGGTGTCGATCCTGGCCCCCGATGACACGGTCCTCGCCTCGGCGAGCGGCAGCGGCACGACGCCCCGGATCACGTGGGATGGCCTGCTCGACGGGCAGGCGGTCGCGGACGGGTCGTACCGCACGACGATCCGGGCGACCGATCCCTGGCAGAACATCGGGTCGCGGTCCGGCTCGATCCGGGTGGACACGACCCCTCCGAGCCTCACGGGCGTGATCCCCGGTGAGGACGCCGCGGCCTGGTTCTCCCCGAACGGCGATGGCGTCCGAGAGACGGTCAGCGCCAGTGGCACGCTCACCGAGGCCGCCTCGGTCGTCGTTCGGATCCAGAACGCGGACGCCATCACGGTCCGTTCGTTCGCCGTCGCGGCCGGCACGACCGCCGGCGGCGCGGTCGTCTCGTGGGACGGCAAGGACGGAAGCGGTCACCTGGTCCCGGATGGGACCTATCAGCTTCGGATGACGCCGCGCGACCTCGCGGGCAACGTCGGTCCGGGCGTGACGCGGGCCGTGACGGTCGTGCGGTTGCTCGGGTTCGTGACGACGTCGAGGACCCTGTTCTACCCCCAGGACCGTGACGACCTGGCCCGAGCCACCGCCCTGCGCTTCACACTCGCTCGGCCGGGGACCGTCAGCTGGACGATCCGGAACCCTGCGGGGACCATCGTCGCGACGCTGCTCGCCGACGCACCGGTCGCGGCCGGCGTCACCGGCAGGAACTTCTACGGCCTGACCGAGACCGGCGCGATGCTGCCGGCCGGCCGGTACGTCTCGTACGTCACCGCCACTGACGGCGCGGTGACCGCCAGCCAGGCGGTCGCCTTCGAGATGAACGCGTTCCGTATCCGGGCGTCGGCGACGAGCGCGACCCGCGGCCGATCGATCACCATCACCGCCGTGTCGGCCGAGGCCCTCTCGACGATGCCCCGGGTGTACGTCACCCAGCCGGGCCATGCACAGTGGTCCGTCTCGATGGTCAAGATCGGCACCTTGACCTACAGGGCGACCCTCACCCTCAAGACCGGCGGGTCGTCGGGCTCGGCGGCCTTCAAGGTGCAGGCCGTCGACAGCGGCGGACGCGCCCAGCGGACCACCTTGACGCTTCCCCTGCGCTGAGGGCGCGAGACTCCACCGGAGCCCACCGGACCCCGGCGTACCGGTCCGTCGTGGGACCTTCGACGGCTTGCCCCGGGGAGGCCAGCAGCGGTACCGTCAACGGCCCACTAGCGAGGTCCTTCGTGCCCGACCCGACCCGACACCAGGCCGCCCGGCCACGCCGCCTCGCACTCCTCGTCGCGGCGATCGCGGCCTTGCTGTCGTCGCAGGCGACGGCGGCCGTCGGCACCGCGGCTGCCAGCCCCGCCACGACGGTCCCCGGCCTCGCGCCGACGATCCACTGGCAGGAGGCCGAGGCACATGCCCAGGACCGGATCGATTTCCGGCCCGGCGGCCGGGTCACGATCGGCTTCACGCCGCGCGGCTCGGACCGATGGTCGGTCGGTGGCGGCAAGGCGCGAGCGCTCCCGGCCGGCCGGCTCGATGGGCGCGCGATGCGCGCGCAGCGAGCCGACGGCCCGGCGATCGGCCCGAACGTCGATCGCCCGACGGTCGATCCCGCAGCCCTCGTCTCGGCCGTGCCCGCATCCTGGTCGGCGCCGGAGCCTTCGGGCGACCGCGACCTCCAGGCCCCGGTCGATCCGGGTGCGCTGCGGCGCGAGGTCTTCGGCTTCCTGCCGTACTGGGAGGTCAACTCGAGCACGCTCAGCCTGCAATGGGACAAGATCTCGACGGTCGCCTACTTCGGCGTCGGGGCCGACGCGAACGGCAACCTCCAGAAGCGCAACAGCGATGGGACGCTGACCACCGGCTGGGCGGGCTGGACCAGCTCCGGCATGACCTCGATCATCAGCGCCGCCCATCGCACCGGGACGCGGGTCGTCCTGACGGTGCAGAGCTTCGCCTGGAACGCCACTGGCAAGACCCGTCAGGCGACCTTGCTGAACAGCTCGACCCATCGTCTCAACCTGGCGCGCCAGATCGCTGCCGCCGTGCGCGATCGCGGCGCTGACGGGGTCAATCTCGATCTCGAACCGCTGGTGAGCGGATCGGAAGCCGGCTTCACGGCGCTGGTCCGGACCATCCGAGCCGAGCTCGACAAGGTCGCTCGCGGCTATCAGCTGACCTTCGACACGACCGGCTCGATCGGCAACTACCCGATCGAAGATGCCACGGCCACGGGCGGGGCGGACGCCATCTTCATCATGGGCTACGACTACCGAGGCGCCGCCAGCAGCCCGGTCGGGAGCGTGGCCCCGCTGAGCCGCTCCGGCTACGACATCCGTGACACGGTGGCGGCCTATACGGCGCGCGTCGCTCGCTCCAAGCTGATCCTGGGCGTCCCCTACTACGGACGGGCATGGTCGACCGACACGAACCTCGTCCACGCGAAGAACATCAGCGGCGCCAAGTACGGCTCGTCGACGACGGTCGTGTACACGAGCGCGCTGCCCTTCTTCACGAGCTACGGCAAGGCCTATGAGTCGACCGAGCAGGTCGCCTGGACGGCCTACCGCAGGCAGAACTGCACGACGACGTACGGCTGCGTGACGTCCTGGCGCCAGCTCTACATCGATGACGCCCGGGCGGTCGCCGCCAAATACGACCTGATCAATCAGTACGGTCTGCGCGGTTCGGGCATCTGGGCCCTCGGCTATGACGGCACGCGAACGGAGCTGTGGGCGGCCATCGGCGATGCCTTCATCACCGATACCGTGCCCCCGTCCATCACCGGAGGTAGCCTGTCGGCACCGTATTTCTCGCCGAACGGCGATGGCGTCCTTGACGTGACCACGGCGCGGATCACGGTCACCGGGCTGACCACGTGGGGCTATCGCGTCCAGCCGTATAGCGGCACGACGTTGCTGGCCAATATCCGGAGCGGCAGCCGGACCGGCAAGTCACCGGCGATGACCTGGAACGGATTCGATGCCGGGGGCGCGGTGGCGCCCGACGGTCGGTATCGGATCACGCTCTGGGCGGAGGACATCTCGGGCAACCATTCGGAACGCGGCTTCGATGTCGTCGTCGACACTCGCCCAGCCTCCGTCGCCACGAGCGCGGGATACGGCTTCGTGACACCCGACGGCGATGGTCGGACCGACACGATCCCGCTGCGCTGGAGCTCGAACGAGCCGTTCGGCGGCAAGGTCCGGGTGCTCGACGCCGGCGGCACGATGGTCCGCGGCTGGTCCTTCACGCCGCGCACCAGCCTCGCACTGACCTGGGACGGCCGGCGCCCGGACGGGACCATCGTCAACGACGGTCGCTACACGTTCTCGGTCGACGGCCGCGACCGGGCAGGCAACCGGACGACGGCGAATCGGACGATCCTGGTCGACCGGACCATCAAGTCGGTGCGCTGGTCCGACCCATCGTTCGATCCGCGCGCCGGCCAGCGCAGCACGGCGTCGATCGTCCTGCGTCGCGCGGCCGTCCTCGATGTCGGCATCTACCGCGGTAACACGTTGGTCCGGAACATCTGGACGGGGCGCTCCGTGGCCGGGGGAACCACCACCTACACCTGGAACGGCCGGACCGCCAGCGGGGCGTACCTTGCCGCCGGCACGTACCGGATCCGCGTCAGTGCCCGGAGTTGGATCGGGACCACGACCTATTCGCAGAACGTCGTGATCGAGGTCCACTGACCGGGTCGGCGCGCCACTAGACTTGCCGGCGATGGATAGCGGCGACCGGGGGGCCGGGACGTGGATCGTCCTGCCGACGTATGACGAGGCGGACAACATCCGCCCGATGTCGGCCGCCATCCTCGAGGCGCTGCCCGGGGCGGTCCTCCTGGTGGTTGACGACGGCTCTCCGGACGGGACCGGAGCGATCGCCGACGAGCTTGCCTTGGCCGATCCGCGGATCCTCGTCCGCCATCGCCACGCCAAGCAAGGTCTGGGTCGGGCCTATCTCGACGGCTTCGAGCTTGCGCTCGGAGGTGGCGCCACGATCGTCGTGCAGATGGACGCCGACTTCAGCCACGATCCGACGGCGCTGCCAAGCCTGATCGGCCCGGTCCGTGACGACAGCGCCGATCTCGTCATCGGATCGCGCTACACCCCAGGTGGACGGGTCGTGGATTGGGGGATCGGGCGACGGCTCGTGTCGCGCGGCGGATCGCTGTTCGCCCGGATCGTGCTCGGGCTGGCCCAGAACGACCTGACCGGGGGCTTCAAGGCATGGCGCGCCTCGACGCTCGCCGCCGTGCCATTCGATGGGGTCCACGCCGGCGGCTACGTGTTCCAGATCGAGATGACGTTCCGGGCCGCGCGTCGCGGCGCACGCATCCGCGAGGTGCCCATCACGTTCGTCGACCGGCGGGTCGGCCAGAGCAAGATGTCACGACGGATCGTCGCGGAGGCGCTGCTCGTCGTGCTCCAGCTCCGGTTCGAGGATCTCGTCGGACGGTGGCGATCGCGCCGGCAGGCAACGTGACCGGTAGCCGAGCTGGCGCCACGACCAAGCTCGGCGAGGCGACGTCGGACGGCGCGGCCCCGGCCGGGGTTCGAGTCGTGATGGACGTCCGAGCGCTGCAGGAACCGACCCGTGCGCCGCGAACGGCGGCCTACCTCGAGGGGCTGCTGGGCGCGTTCGACGCTGAGCCGCTGCCAGGCGAATCGTTCGCGTTCCTGCTGGCCAGCGATGAGGCAGATCCGACCCAGGGCTACACCAGGCTGTCGGTCATCGGGCGGCGGTTGCTGCCACCGACCAGGCTGCTCCGCTCGGCCGCCGCCGCCGTCGACCCGTTCCTGCTTCGGGGTGCCTCGCTCGGCGCGGCCTGGCGGGCCGAGGACCGGGGTGCGGCCGGTGCGGTCTACCACACCGCCGGCGGGGGACTGCCGATCGGCTCGCGGCTGCCGACCGTCGTGACCGTGCTCGATCTCGCGCCGTGGGAGATCCCCGAGGCGTTCGGGCGCACCGCCGCCGCCCGGTTCGGCCTCCGCCTGCGCACCCGGCTGCTCCGCCACGCCGCGGCCGTGCTGGTCGGCACGGAAGCCGTGGCTCGCTCGGCCCGGACGCTGCTCCACGTGCGCCGCGACCGGATCCGGGTCGTGGCCCTGGCGCCGCGCTCCGAGTTCGTCGCGGTCGCCGGCGCCTCGCCGCGTCGCCTCAGCGCGGCGCGGTCCCTCGTGCGCAGGCTCGGGTCAGGCGAGCGTTACCTGGTCTACCCGGGCCGCCACGACGTTCGCCAGGATGCCGCCACCCTGCTCCGCGCAATGGCCTCGCTGGCGCGGGCCGGCCGACCGGCCGAGCTCCCGGACGATGTCGGTTGGCCTCCACGCCTGCTCGTGCTCGATGCCACTCCGGACGACCGCACGGCCCTGGCCAGGATCGCCGCTCGATACGACGCCGGCGACCACCTCGTGTATTCCCCGGCGATGAGCGTCGCCGAGGGCGCGGCCGTCGTTGCCGGCGCTCGCGGCGTGGTCCTGCCGGCCGTCGCCGACGCGACCGGGTCGCTGGCGCTCGACGCCCTCGGCGCGGGCGTTCCGGTGGTGGCCTCGGCCGTGGGCGCTCTGCCCGAGATCGTCGGCACGGCCGGCATCATCGTCGAGCCTCGCGACCCGGAACGTCTCGCGGCCGCCCTCGCTGCCGCCTGGGGCGACGGACCTGTCCGTGCCGGCATCGCCGCGGCAGCGCGGGAGCGGTCGATCAGTCCTCGATCGTGGGCCGATGTCGCGGCCGACGTCCGGGCGATCTATGCCGAGGTCAGCCGACCATCACGCCTCTGAGCGCGCGGGCCTCAGTACACGAGCCACGGGAACGCGGTCACGCCGCGGAGGGACACCGTCGCTGACTGGCTGGCGGTCGGCGTCGGTGTCGGGGTCGCGACCGGCGGTGGCGGCGGGACCTTGCCATCGGCGATGGTGATCCGCGAACCGCGCGGCATGACCTGGATGAATGTCTGCCCGATCGTCAATCGGACGGGCTTGCCGTCCGGCCCGAAGAACTTCGTCGGCTTGGTGAAGCCCGCCTTGCTCCAGGTGCCCTTGACGGTCTTGCCGTTCGATGAGATCCAGGCGACGCCCTTCCCCACGAACTGCGCCTCGAGGCGATGCTTCTTGCTGCCGTCGTTGAGTGGCCCGAACGACATCAGCATCACGACCACGTTCTTGGGCGCGACCTGCTGGTTCGTCCCCCGGTCGACCTGCTTCTTGGAGCCGCTGACCGACCGAAGGTAGCTGTTCGTCGTGCGATCGTACCGGTAGGTGATCGTGTTCCAGCTGTACACGACGGTGATCTTGCCGCCCTGTGGTCGAGTCGACATCGGTGCATCCGTCCCGAACCGCCAGACAGGTTTCATCAGCGTGTCCTTGGCCCCGAGGCGTTTCGCGAGCGCCCGAAGCTCCTTGCCCGTGGAGTAGACGTTGTGTGGCGCGAAGCGGTCCTTGGTCCGATGGAAGTACACCCCGCCCCAGCGGAACTCGTCGGCGTTGTAGACGTACTGGCCGCGGCCCCGGTCGCGGAGTGTCGCGAGGGCCTGCGGCGATCCGCCGACATGGGCATACACCGAGCGCCACTCCGATGCCCACGCGATGAAGTACTGACGCGAGCTGCGGACGGGTCCCACCGAGGGAGCGACCCGATCCTGGAAGATCATCATGTAGCGCGGGATCCCGCCCTCCGCTGGCGCCTGCCAGACGACTGACGCGTCGGTGAAGCCGGATTGCGGCCGAGCGTCCGGATGGTCGTCGATCATGACGGCGATCGCGTGACGGGCCGCGACCGAGGCAAGGACGGGTCGACCGGTCAGGGGCGCCGGGACCAGGCTCGGCCCGGGCGTCGGGGTGGCGGTCGGGGTCGGCGTCGGTTCCGGGGTGGCGGTCGGGGTCGGTTCCGTCGACGCCGAGGGTGACACGTCGCCTGCCGCGGTCGGCGAGGCCGAGGCCTGCGGGCTCTGGGTGGGACCGGGCCCGGCGGCCAGCGCTCCGAGTCCGATGCCCGCGAGGCCGGCCAGCGCCAGCACGCCGACCACGACCGTTCTGCCTACGCTGATTCGTGCTGCCACGACGTACCCCTCTCGGAACCCCCGGCCGGATGCCCCTTCGCATCGACGCCCGCGGCAGGATAGACGATGGAGCGCGGGGTGGCGTTACTGGCGTAGGCTGCTTGCCATGGATCCGGACCCGACCGCCACGCCCAAGGTGAGCAAGGCTCGTCCGACGACGTCGGGTACCCGGCGTCGGCCGACAACTGGTCCGACCCCCGACCAGGCCACGGTCGCCGGGTCGACCGAGGCGGAGGCGATCGAGATCAGCGAGGGCGGAGTGCAGGAGGCGGCGGCCCGGTCGATCCGGGTCAGCCAGGGCGGCATCTCGGTCGCCACCGCCGATGCCATCGAGGTCCACCAGGGCGGCATCGGGCGGGCCACCGCCACCGACATCGCCGTCAGCACGGGCGGCATCGGCCTCGGCCGCGGCGACCGGGTCAGCCTGGAGCGCGGCGTGATGGGTGCGGCGCTAGGCCGCGAGACCCGGGTGACCCAATCGCTGGCGAATCTCGTCGCGGGCAACGAGGCGACGGTCGATCAGTCCATCGTGCAAACGCTCGTGGGCAATCACGTGACGATCCGCCAGCCCAGCGCGATCGGGATCGTGATCGCGGCCCGCCTCGAGGGGACGGTGCGCCCCATCCTCGACTGGCGCGGCGCCCTCGCCGCCGGAGCGGCGATCGGCGTGGTCCTCGGCCTGCTGCGGCGGCGCTGAGCGGTCGACCGATCGAACGGGGCTCGTCCGGCATACTGGCGGCCATGGCCGACCACCTCGCGCATGTCATCGGGGCGCGACCGAACTTCATCAAAGCCGCCCCCGTCATCAAGGCCATCGGTAAGCGGTCGATCGCCCAGCGGATCGTGCACACCGGGCAGCATTACGATGCCCGGCTCTCGGACGTGTTCTTCGAGGACCTGGATCTGCCCATCCCCGATGTGAATCTGGGCGTCGGGTCGGGCAGCCATGCCGAGCAGACGGCCGCGGCGATGGTCGGCCTCGAGCGGGAGTTCATGGCCGATCGGCCGGCCCTCGTCGTGCTGTACGGAGACGTGAACAGCACGCTCGCTGGGAGCCTCGTTGCGGCCAAGCTGCAGGTGCCCTCGGCGCACGTCGAGGCCGGGTTGCGGTCGTTCGACCGGTCCATGCCCGAAGAGATCAACCGGCTGGTGAGCGACCTCCTCGCGGATCTGCTCTTCACGACCAGCCCGGAGGCCGCCGACCACCTGCGGGTGATGGGCGTGGAGGATGGCCGGATCCACTTCGTCGGCAACCCGATGATCGACACGCTGCTGGCGAACCGCAGCCGGTTCGACGATGGTGCCGAGCGCGACCGCCTGGGCATCGAGGGCGACTACGGCGTGGTCACCCTGCACCGGCCGGCGAACGTCGACGGCGACGCAAGCGCTCGCGCCATCGTGGAGGCGCTTCTCGGCGTCGCGGCCATGGTGCCGCTGATCGTGCCGCTCCATCCACGCGGGCGAGCGAATCTCGAGGCGGCCGGACTGGTGGACTCGCCGCGGCTCCGGATCATCGAACCGCTCGGCTACGTGTCGTTCCTGTCGCTGGTCTCGGGCGCACGGCTCGTCCTGACCGACTCGGGCGGGATCCAGGAGGAGACGACCGTCCTCGATGTGCCCTGCCTGACCATCCGCCCCAACACGGAACGTCCGATCACCATCAGCCACGGCACCAATCGGCTGGTCTCGCCGACCGAGGTCGTCGCGGCGTCACGCGCCATCCTCGACGGTCCGTATCGCCCGAGCGGTCCGCGGCCACCGCTCTGGGACGGACAGGCCGGCGAGCGGATCGCCGACGTCATCGCGTCGTGGTTGGCTGGACGGCGCGACGCCCGGCCGATCGCGCCGGCCGCGGCCGGCTGACCATCAGCCTCCCGCCGGCTCGCCACTGACGGTATCGGCGGCCCGGCGCAGCAGGGCGACCACGTCCGGTCCGGACGGTCGGAGTTCGACGAGGACCTGTGGATGGACGATCGCCGCGACGAGATCCGGCGAGAGCGTGGGGCCATGCTCGGCGAGGCCCGCCAGGACCAGCCGACGCGGCGTGGGATCGGCGGCGAGCAGCGCGTCGAATGTGGCCAACCGCTCGGCCAACCCGCGCAGCGAGCGGGCCCCGAACACGACCTCGACCGTCTCGTCCGGCCATAGCCCGAGATCGAATCGGGCCGCGAACCGCGCCCCGTCGGGCGCTGCGGCAGGGGGTCCGCCCGGAGGGGGCGCGGTCAGGGCCACCACGCCCACCGCTGCAGCGGTCGCGATCGCGGCATCGCGTGCTGCCCCCGCGCCGACCCGCACGACCGCGATCCCCGCAGCCCACGCTGCGGCCCGCTCCCGGTCGAGGCTGGGGTGGTGGGCGCGGCGGTCATCGACCCACAAGCGGGCTGGCGTCCCACCCGTCGCGGCGAGGAAGCGGAGCGCGGCGGTCGTGTCGAGGGCGGCCGTGCCGGGATCGCGAGGGGCGCCGCGTCGCCGCAGGTTCATGCCGTTCCCCTTCGGCGGTCCAATACGGAGCCGTAGGCAGCGTCCCAGCGCGGGCCGTTGGCGGCCCACGACCGTTCCAGCCTGACCCAGGCACGGCCGGCGGCGGCGAGCCGAGCGGCCAGCGACGGATCGTCGATCAGGCGTTCGACCGCCGTCGCCAGCGAGTCCGCATCCTCGGTGACGTAGGCGAGCGACCGGTCACCGTCCGGGGCGATCTCGGTCAGCGCGGGCAAGTCCGCCACGATCAGTGGGCGTTCCATCGCCATCGCCTCGAACGGCTTGAGCGGGGTCACCAGTCGAGCGGCTCGCTCGTCCCGGCGCGGGACCACGAACGCATCGATGACCGCGTAGAGCTCGCGGACCTCGTCATGCGGGACCTGCCCCGTGAAGACGATGCGGTCGCCCGCCCCGGAGGCGCGCGCGACGCGCTCCAACTCCTTGCGACGCGTCCCGTCGCCGACGATCAGGCAGGCGACGTCGCGGCCCTGGCTCGCCAGACGGGCGGTCGCGGCCATCAGCGTCTCGTGATCCTCGCGTGGGTGATCGAGGTTGCTGATGTAGCCGATGACGAATCGATCGCCGAGGCCGTACCGGGCCCGGATCGCCGGGTCGGGGGACTTCGGCGAGAAGGCGTCCGGATCGACGCCGTTGGGGATGACGAAGATGCGCTCGCCCGGGATGCCGCGCTCGATGAAGTCGGCGCGCATGGTCTCGGCGAGCGTGACCACCGCGTCCGCGGCCAGCATGACCCGGACCTCGGTGTCGGCGCGCATCCGACGCTGGCGTTCCTGCCCGTCGGTGACGACCGGCCCGTCGAAGAGCCCACGGACCTCGTAGACGACCGGTCGGTCGAAATGGCGGCCCAGGGCCAGGCCCACGAGCGCTGCATCGTAGCCACGCCAGCCCGACGAGGCATGGATGATCGCCGGCCGCTCTCGCCGGACCACCTCGGCCGCGCGCCAGGCGTAGTCCTCGAGCCACAGGTCGGCGGGAGCGTCGCGGGGATAGGCCGGACCGGGGTCCAGCCGATGGTGACGGATGCCCTCGACGTCCTCGACCCGCGAGCCGGCCTCCCCGTTCCGCCAGCGCGGGAAACCGAGCGCGGTGAGTACGGCTGGATCCCAGCCCGCGGCGCGCTGGGTCGTGACGTTGTACCAGCTGCGCATCGTATAGCCCGACTGGCGCTGCGGGCGGGACTCCTTGAGCAGATGCAGGACGCGTCGGTCGCTGGCCGGCTCGAGCGGTTCCGACCGGCCGGGGACGCGGAGGCGCCAGCGGGCGTCGGTCTCGGCCAGGTAGCCGTGCAGGCGGCGCTCCGCCACGGCGACGGCATCGAGCCGCCCGGCCCGACCGAGGGCGGCCATCGTCGCGGCGACCGCGACCTGGTCGCCGAGCGCCGCGAAGGCCCGCTGCCGAAGACCGAGGACCGCCCGATCGCCGGGCCGTGTCTCGATGAGACCGGCCATCAGCGACAGGGCCCGCTCCGGATCGCCCTCGCGCAGGGCACTCTCCGCTTCGCGCAGGCGCGGCGAGGTGTGCGACAAGCGTCGAACGAGTCCTGCGGCCCGTCGCCGCAGACCGGCCGCCAGCGTCCGGCGGGACGGCATCAGATCCCGGCGCCGCCCAGTCGTGCGGCGCGTTCCGCCTTGCGCTGGGCCGATCGCTCGACATGCATCCGGACGACCTCGGCCGGCTCGCCTTCGGTGACCACCCGACCGTTTTCGAGCAGGATGGCCCGATTGCAGTACTCGGTCACCCAGCCCATGTCATGGGTCACCAGGACGATGCCCTTCGCCGCGTGGACCAGCTCGATCACCCGCGCCTTCGACTTCTCGCGGAACTCGGCGTCGCCCGTGGCCAGGACCTCGTCGAGCAGCAGGATGTCCGGGTCGACCGAGGTGGCGATCGCGAACCCCAGGCGGGCGCGCATGCCCGATGAATAGGTCTTGATCGGCGCATCGATGAAACGGCCGAGGTCGGCGTACTCGATGATCGATGGGGCGAGGTCCCGGACGATCCCGTCCGGCAGCCCGAGGAACGCTCCCGCCAGCATGATGTTGTCGTTGCCGCTGAGCTCCTGATCGAAGCCGGCGCCGAGCGTCAGCAGGCTGGAGATGTGGCCCTGGACGTCGACCGTCCCCTCGGACGGCTGGATGATCCCGGCAAGGACCTGGAGGAGCGTGCTTTTGCCGGCGCCGTTCGGCCCGATGACCGCCAGGGATTCGCCACGGACGAGCCGGAACGAGACGTCGCGCAGTGCCCAGAACGGCTCGAGCGGCTCGCGCGAGAAGAGCTGCATGAACGACTGGCGGATCGTCGTCTTCTTGGTGAACCGGAGGCTGTACTGGACGCCGAGCCCCCTGGCGTCGATGGCGTCCCGGCCGGTCGACACCCTCGAGAACGGCTCCACGGCGGTGCTCACAGCACCTTCGCGTACATCGGCTCGAGACGCTTGAAGACGATCGCTCCCAGGGCGATGAGCACGAGGCTGGCGACGGCCAGCGCGGCCAGCGCCGTGAAGTCGGGGAGCTGCGGCCCGCTCTCGGGCAGACCATAGATGACCGATCGATACGCCTCGAATAACGTCGCGAACGGGTTGGCGTGGAGGATGGCCAGGATCGTCGGATGGACCCCGAGCGTCGCGCTCGATCGGAGCTGGTCGATGCTGTACAGCCCGGGTGACAGGTAGAACCACAGGCGCAGGAAGTGCCGGAGCACGTTGCCGAGGTCGCGGAAGAAGACGTTCACGCCGGCGACGAACAGGCTCACCCCGAGCGTGAACAGGTATTGCACGACGCCGATGACCGGGATCAACAGCAGATACGCGCTGATCCGGTGGGGGTAGATGAGCATGATCGCCAGCAGCGGGATGAGGCTGAACGCGAATCCCACGACGGCGGCACTCGTCGAGGCCATGGGCAACACGATCTTCGGGAACTGGATCTGGCGGATCAGCTGGCCCTGGCTGGTCACCGACGTCGTGGCGTCGTTCATGCTGCTCGTGAACCACTTCCAGGGCAGGATCGCGGCCAGCACGAACAACGGATAGTCCGGCGTCTTTCGCTGGAAGATGATCGCCACGAAGATCACGTAGACGAGCATCTGGAGGAGCGGGTCGATCACCCACCAGAGGTTGCCGAGGAAGGTGTCGGCGCCCTTCTTCTTGATATCCGCGCGGACCAGATAGCCGACGAGACGGCGGCGGGAGCGGACGTCCTCGAGCGCTTCGAGCAGCAGCCGAAGGGGTCCCGGCCGGGCCGCGGCATGGCGGAACTCGGCCGGAACCTCACTTGTGGTGGACATCGGCGCGAAGGGTAGCACGGCCTCCCGGAGCGCCCGGACGCCGCGATGTCGGTGCGGCCAGAGCCCGCGAGGCCGCCCGGAACGGCCGCGGCCGGTATCCTCTCGGCGGACCGCGTCGCCCAGCGCCGCGACCGGTCAAGGATGCGGAGGGATCGTGAGCGAAGACCGACGGGTCGCCGTCATCGGGCTCGGGTACGTCGGGCTGCCACTGGCCATCGCGTTCGCCGAGGCCGGCCTGAGCGTCGAGGGCATCGATGCCTACGCCGGCCGGGTGCGCGAGCTCAATGAAGGCTCGTCCCCGATCGACGATGTCACCGACGAGCGGCTCGCCGCCGCGCTCGCGGACGGCCTGACGGTCGTGTCCCCAGCCGACGCGCACCTCGGCGACGCCGACGCGATCTTCGTGTGCGTCCCGACCCCGATCACCTCGACAAAGGACCCCGACCTCGCCCCGGTGCTGTCGGCGGCCGAGACCATCCGCCAGGGGATCCGTGCCGGGCAGCTGGTCGTCCTCCAGTCGACGACGTTCCCCGGCACGACGACCGGTCCGTTCCGTGAGGTCGTCGAGCGCAGCGGCCTTTCGGCCGGCACGGATTTCGACCTGGCCTTCGCCCCCGAGCGAGTCAATCCCGGCGACCCGGCGAGCGCCAGCAAAGGCGTCCCGAGATTGGTCGGCGCGACGACTCCACAGGCCACGAAGCGAGCGGCCGCCCTCCTGCGCAACGTCAACGACAACGTGGTCGAACTCAGCTCCCCGGATGCCGCCGAGCTGGCCAAGCTGCTCGAGAACGTCTTCCGCAACGTGAACATCGCGTTCGTCAACCAGCTCGCCTTGCTGTGCGAACGGATGGGCCTCGACGTCTGGGAGGTCATCAACGCCGCGGCGACCAAGCCGTTCGGGTTCATGAAGTTCACGCCCGGTCCGGGCGTCGGCGGGCATTGCATCCCGGTCGATCCGTACTACCTGTCGTGGCGCGCCCGGGAGTTCGACTTCATCGACCGCTTCATCGAGCTTGCCGGCGACATCAACTTCGCGATGCCGCGTCACGTCGTCGGACTCGTCGCCGATGCGCTGAACGACCGCGGTCGAGCCCTGAAGGGTGCGAAGGTAGGGATCCTGGGCGTAGCGTTCAAGCCGAACGTCCGCGACGCCCGGAATTCGCCGGCGGCGGAGGTGATCGCGGGCATCGCTGAGCGCGGGGCCGAAGTCCGATTCCACGACCCGCACGTCGAGTCGTTCACCGATGCGGCCGG
>DASSMQ010000142.1:0-4723 GCA_035688805.1 Candidatus Limnocylindrales bacterium | reverse complement strand
TGGCCCCTTGTCTGTGCTGGAGATCGACGCGAACGGCATGGCCCGACGGCCCCACCGGACGAGCGGGCAGGATAGCACAGCCGTTCGGTGGTCGCGACGGTAAGGGTCCGTCGCGACGAGGTCGATCGGCCGGGTCAGGCGGGCGGAAGACCGCGCTTCGTCCCCGGACCCACGCTCACGAGCACGGCGGCGATCGTCCCGCCCAGCAACCCGAGCGTCAGATCACCGATCGTGTCCGGATACGCCGTCGCCAGCTCCATCGATCGCCGGATGAACAGGAGGTATTCGGCGAGCTCCCAGAGGATCGCCGTCGTCGCTGCCCAGCCGATCGCGAGCGCCACTCGGGTCCATGGTCCCCACGCTCCGCGTCGAAGGAGCAAGCCCACCGCCGCCGTGTGGAGGAACCAGTTCACGAGATGATTGGCGTCGTCCCACCAATCGACCGAGTCGTACAGGTCCAGGGCGTTCCCGACGACGTCGATGAGGAACGGCAGACCGATGAGGATGTCGGCCGCCACGGGATACGCGCGACCGCGTCCCACCACACGCCAGCCGATGGGCAGGATCAGCAGCGCCACCGGGTACGCGATGGCCCGTCCCTGGAACGCCTTGCCCACGAACTGCGGCAGGTCGGGCCGGGCCAGTGCGAAGAGCAGGAGCGCGACGGTCGTGACCTTGATCGCGACGTCGGCCGCGAGCCCGCGCCGATCGATCACCGCCGGATCCTAGCGTCACGTCGTTTCGGCGGGCCGCGCGAGGCCAGGATGCCCCATCAGGTGACCGCGCGGCCCCGCGACTCCTCGGCGAGGCGGTCGGCGAACGACTCCCACGCCTCGGCCGGTTGCTGCTCGCCTGCCCTGGTGCGCGGTGACGCCGTCCTGGCCTCGACCTCGCGGTCGCCGAGCACGACCATGTACGGCACCTTCTGCTCCTGGGCAGTCCGGATCTTGTATTGCATCCGGTTCGACGAGTCGTCGACCTCGACGCGCAACCCACGACCGCGCAGGACCGCGCCGAGTTCCTCGGCCGGCGGCACGTGTCGATCGGCGATCGGGATGATCGTGGCCTGGACCGGCGCGAGCCACAACGGGAAGGCGCCCGCGAAGTGCTCGATGAGGATCCCGATGAACCGCTCCAGCGATCCATAGATCGCCCGGTGGATGGCGATCGGCCGCTGTGGCTTGCCCTCCTCGTCGATGTAGGAGAGGTCGAACCGCTCGGGCAGCATCGTCAGGTCGATCTGGATCGTCGCCATCTGCCACTCGCGTCCGAGCGCGTCGTCGATGTAGATGTCGATCTTGGGCGCGTAGAACGTGCCGTCCTTCGGCTTCAACTCGTAGCTGATGTCGGCCGCGGCGAATGCCTCCTTGGTCAGGTGCTCGGCGCGTTCCCACAGCGCGGGATCGCCGATGGCCTTGTCGGGCTTGGTCGCGAACGTGAACCGAGGGGTCAGCCCGAACCAGCCATAGGATTCACGGACTTCTCCGAGCAGCGCCACGATCTCGTCGGTCAGCTGGTCCGGTCGGACGTAGAGGTGCGCATCGTCCTGGATGAACTGGCGGACACGGGTCAGGCCCGACAACGTTCCCGATCGCTCATTCCGGTGCAACCGCCCGAACTCGCTGAAGCGCAGGGGCAGGTCACGGTATGAGCGTAGGTGCGATCGATAGATGTACGTCGACTCCGGGCAGTTCATGGGCTTGAGGCTGAAGGTCTGGTTCTCGGACTCGATCAGGAACATGTTGTCCCGGTACAGGTCCCAGTGACCGGACTGGCGCCACAGCCGCTCGGACACGACGATCGGCGTCGAGACCTCCTCGTAGCCGCGCCGCTCCTGGAGCTCACGCATGGCCGTCTCGAGGGTGCGCCAGATGCGCTGACCCTTCGGGTGCCAGAACGCGGCCCCGGGCGACACGTCGTGGAACGAGAACAGGTCGAGGGCGACGCCAAGCCGACGATGGTCGCGCTTCTTGGCCTCCTCACGGCGCCAGAGGTACGCGTCGAGGTCCTCCTGGGTCGCCCAGGCCGTGCCGTAGACGCGCTGGAGCATCGGCCGTTTTTCGTCGCCACGCCAGTAGGCACCGGCCGTGCCGAGCAACTTGAAGGGACCGATCCGGCCGGTGCTCTGGACGTGCGGTCCACGACAGAGGTCGATGAACGGGCCTTGGCGGTAGAAGGTGGTCGGCGGCATCGGCGTGCCGTCGCGTTCGGACATCGCGAGGAGGTCGTCGATGATCTCGACCTTGAACGGCTGGTCGCGCTCGAGGAGCGCCGTCCGGGCCGCCTCTGGCGTCTCCTCGATGGACTCGAACCGGTGATCGGCGGCGATCGACTCGCGCATGCGCTCCTCGATCCGGGGCAGATCGTCCGGAATCAGCGGCCGAGGCAGGAGGAAGTCGTAGTAGAAACCATCGTCGATGACCGGGCCGATCCCGAGCTTCGTGCCCGGGAACAGATCCAGGACGGCCTCCGCCAGCACGTGGGCCGCGCTGTGGCGCATCGGACCCAGGTCGCCGCTCGCGCCGTGATCCATCAGCTCGGTGGCGCTGCCGCGCTCCGGCCCTTCCAGCTCGATCGGCGCGTCGGCGTTCTCGTTCCGTTCCTCGTCAGCCATTCGATCTCTCCCAGGAATCACGAAACCTCTCGTCCTGCAGGACGAGAGGTCGAACCTCCCGCGGTCCCACCCGCGTTCGCCGGGCGTCACGACCGGCACACTCATGGCCGCGCTAGCGGGCGGCTCCCGGACCGGTTCGCCGGTCGCTCACGGGTGGTAGCGGATCCACGTCGGTCGTCGGGCTTGCAGCCGTGGCCCGGCTCTCTGGAGACCGCTGGTTTGGATCGCCGCGTCCCGC
Source organism: Candidatus Limnocylindrales bacterium (assembly GCA_035688805.1). Lineage (GTDB taxonomy): Bacteria > Chloroflexota > Limnocylindria > Limnocylindrales > CSP1-4 > SPCO01. The sequence goes on along the minus strand of DASSMQ010000142.1, from coordinate 1,871 downwards.
TCGACGCATCGTCTGTGGTGATGTGGTGGGCGACACTGGACTCGAACCAGTGACCTCTTGCATGTCAAGCAAGTGCTCTAACCAGCTGAGCTAGCCGCCCGAGTCGCCGGTCCCGTGCTCGACGTGACCTTTCGATCGGTGGCTCACGGGTGTTCCACGTCCGTGCCGGTCGGAAGGCCCCAGCGAGCGCGTCGCCAGCGGCCCGGGAATGCTACCAGAGGGTCCGCCGGACCGACAACGAACGCGGACGGCCCGAGGACGGGCCTCGTCAATAGCCAGCCTTGGTCGGTTCGGCGCTAGCCGGTGCCGCGGACCCTGGTGCCGGCGCCGCGGACCCTGGTGCCGGCGCCGCGGACCCCGCCGCCGGCGCGTTCGTCGCGCCCCCGCCACTGGATGGATTCGTGCACGCCCCGAGGAACCCGGCCACCACCAGGATCAACAGCAGCATCGATCGACGGGCCACGATGGTTCTCCTTCACATCACGTCCTCTGCCTGACCCTACGCCGCGGCGACGACCGACGGTTTCACCCATCATGCCCGGCGTGGACGACTACGAGCTCATCGACGCCGGCGATGGGCGTCGTCTCGAACGGTTCGGGCCCCACGTCGTCGACCGCCCCGCGCCGGGAGCGATCGGCCCGCGCCGCCGCGCGGACCGCTGGCTCGAGGCAGACATCACGTTCGAGGGCGACGGGCGCTGGTCGGGTCCTGGGCTCCCGGCCGCCCGCGACGGATGGACGACCCGCATCGGGGACCTCGACCTGGACCTGCGCCCGACGGACGCCGGCCAAGTCGGGGTCTTCCCGGAGCACGCCGCGATGCTGCCCTGGCTGCGCGAGCGGGTCCAGGCCCTCGGCACTCCCTCGGTGCTCCACCTGTTCGCCTCCACCGGGTTGACGACGCTGGCGCTGGCACGAGCGGGCGCCAGCGTGGCCCATGTCGACGCCGCGCGATCGGCGATCGCCTGGGCTCGTCGGAACGCCGCCCGCAACGACCTCGCGGACGCGCCGATCCGCTGGCTCATCGATGACGCCGGGTCGTTCGTCGCCCGCGAGCTGCGCCGTGGTCGACGCTACGGGGGCGTAGTCCTGGACCCGCCGACCTATGGCCATGGTGTTGGCGGGCGACCGTGGAGGATCGAGAGCGACCTTCCGCCTCTCCTCGACGACATCCGCCGGCTCTGCGCACCCGACGCCTTCCTCCTGCTGACCGCCCACACCGACCGGCTGGCGGCGTCCGACCTCGGGCGAATCCTGGGCAGTCGAGGGGTAGAGACCGGCGAGCTCGCGCTGACCGCGCGCTCCGGCGGCGTCCTGCGGCTCGGGGTGTACGCCCGTCTCGCCCGGCAGCCATGATGCGGTCGATGTCCTCCCCCATCGCGAGTCCATCGAATCCGCGGATCCGGGCCGCGGCCGGGCTGCGCGACCGGCGCCAGCGCAGCGCGACCGGGTTGACCTTGGTCGACGGCGCTCGTGACGTGCGCCGTGCCCTCGACGCCGGCGTCGAGGTCGTCGACGTGTTCCTGTGCGAGCCGCTGCTCGCCGGCAGCGACGCCCGGGCCGCGCTCGACGCGATCGGCGAGCGGCGCATCCCCACCACGTCGACGACCGAGGCGGCGTTCTCGAAGATCGCGTTCGGCGACCGCTTCGAGGGGATCGTCGCCGTGATCCGACCACCAACGTGGCGGCTCGACGAGCTGACCCTGCCCGATGATCCGCTCATCGTGGTCGTCGAGGGCGTCGAGAAGCCGGGCAATCTCGGGGCGGTGCTGCGCAGTGCCGACGGCGCGGGGGCAGACGCGCTCATCGCGGCTTCGGCCGTCACCGACCTCGCCAATCCCAATACGATCCGGGCGAGCGCCGGGACGATC
>DASSMQ010000141.1:0-27566 GCA_035688805.1 Candidatus Limnocylindrales bacterium | reverse complement strand
CCAGTTCGACAAGATCTGGAGCGCCCACAACGGCTTCTTCGTCGACTACACGACTGGTGTGGCGAAGAAGGACAAGGCGATGCAGGACAAGGCGGTCAAGGACCTGACCACCGTCTACGTGCCCCAGTTCGCGGACTTCATCGGCGGTGCCACGGGACTGCCGAAGGACGCCGTGACCAAGCTCACGACCGAGCACGTCATCCAGACCAAGGCGATCGTCGATGCCCAGGCCAAGAAGGATTGGACGGCCACCTATGCCGCCATCCGGGCGGCATACGCCCATATGCAGATGATCGGGGATGCGGTCGCCCCGGCGATCGTCGGCACGTTCCCAGACAAGCTCGCCGGCGACGCGATGAACGACGGCGTCGACCTGCGGGTCGCGCTCGACCAGCTCCTCCAGGAGCACCTCTACCTCGCCACGGACGCGACGGCAGCCGCACTGGGCGGCCGCGCCGACGAATTCGCAGCCGCGGGCAACGCGCTCAACACCAACGGGACTGACCTCGGCAGCGCGATCGGCAGCCTGTATGGCACCGATGCGAAGGACGCGTTCAACAAGATCTGGAGCGCCCACAACGGCTTCTTCGTCGACTACACGACGGGTGTAGCGAAGAAGGACAAGGCTATGCAGGACAAGGCGGTCAAGGACTTGACCACCGTGTACCTTCCGCAGTTCGCCGACTTCATCGTCGGGGCCACGGACCTGCCCAAGGACGCCGTGACATCGCTCGTCAAGGATCACGTCCTGACGACGAAGGCCGTCGTCGACGCCCAGGCCTCGGGCGACTGGACCGCCGCTGCGGCGGCCGATCGGATGGCCGGCCAGCACATGGCGATGATCGGCGACCCGCTCGCCAAGGCGATCGTCGCCAAGCTGCCCGAGAAGTTCTCCTGATCGGATCGCACCGACCAGGACGCCGGTCGGGCGGGTGGTTCGCCACCCGCCCGACCATATCTCGAGGACCGCACCCATGAACCTCAAGCCCCCGGGCGCAGCGATGGCCCTGGTGGTCGTGCTGGCCGCCTGCGGCGTCGGATCCGCGACGTCGTCCCCGGGTCGCGCGGCCGCGAGCGTCCCCGCGATGTCGTCCCCGGGTCGCGCGGCCTCGAGGGAACCCGCGACGCCGATCGTCGTCAAGGATTTCACCCTCGACCCGAAGGACGTGACCCTCGACGGGCCGTCCGCCCTGGCCGTCTCGAACGCCGGGCCGACCATCCACAACGTCACGATCAGGGACGGGTCCGGGACGATCCTGGGCGCGACACCGGACCTGAAGACCGGGGAGTCGGCGACCCTGTCCGTCAACGTCCCGCCCGGCAGCTACGTCCTGTACTGCTCGTTGCCGGGCCACGAGAGCCTCGGCATCAAAGGGACGTTGATCGTCTCGGACTGAGCGGGTGACCGTGGACCGCGCCTCGATGCGCGGCGCACGCGATACTGCGCGCATGGATCCGACCACCGAGGGCGCTCCGCCCACCGCGCCCGAGGCCGGCTCGCTGCGACGTCGAAGCGGCGGTCGCGCGGGCCACGAGCGGAGCCGCCTGCCGATCCAGCGACCGTGGGCGCAACCGCGTCTCCACTTCGGCCCGACGGCCGTGATCTCGGACGACGAGGTCGAGTCGATCCACGCGGCATCCCTGCGCGTGCTGTCCGAGCTGGGCATGGACTTCCTCGATCCCGATGCCCGCGAGGTCTTGCGGGCGGCCGGCGCCCAGGTCGATCCCGGCGGCCAGCGGGTCCGGTTCGATCCCGACATGGTCACGGAGCGGATCCGGACGGCGCCGTCGAGCTTCACGCTGCACGCTTGGAACCCGGCGCACGACCTGCAGATCGGCGGCGACTGGATCGCCTTCGGGACGGTCGGCAGTCCGCCCAACGTGTCCGACCTCGATCGCGGGCGACGGATCGGCAATCGGGCCGACTACCAGAACCTGCTGCGCCTGGGCCAGATGCTGGAGAGCGTCCATTTCCTGGCCGGCTACCCGGTGGAACCCGTCGACATCCACCCCGGTGTCCGGCACCTCCACGCGACGTTCGATGCCCTGACGCTCATGGACAAGGCGATCCACTGCTACAGCCTCGGACGGCAACGCAACCTCGACGTGCTGGAGATGGTGCGCATCGCTCGTGGGATCGATGACGCGGCCCTCGACACCGAGCCGTCGGTCTTCACGGTGGTCAATTCGAGCTCGCCGCTCCGGCTCGATAGCCCGATGTTGCAGGGGATCATGGCGTTCGCCGAGCGCAACCAGATCGTCTGCATCACCCCGTTCACCCTCGCCGGGGCGATGGCGCCGGTGACGCTCGCCGGTGCGCTCGCCGAGCAGAACGCCGAGGCGCTGGCGGCGATGGTGCTGACCCAGGTCATCCGCCCGGGGTCCCCGGTCATCTACGGCGGCTTCACCTCGAACGTGGACATGCAGTCGGGTGCGCCGGCGTTCGGGACGCCCGAGTACATGCGCACGGCGATGATCGGCGGCCAGCTCGCTCGCCGCTACGGCGTGCCGTACCGCTCGTCCAACGTCAACGCCGCCAACGCGCTCGATGCGCAGGCCGCCTACGAGTCGGTGTTCTCGCTGTGGGGCGCGATCATGGGTGGCGTCAACCTGCTCATGCACGGCGCCGGCTGGATGGAGGGTGGGCTGCACGCCAGCTACGAGAAGATGATCCTGGACGCCGAGCTGCTGGGCATGGTGTCGGCCTTCCTTGACCCGGTCGTCGTCGACGAGGACACGCTCGCGTTCGGGGCGATGCAGGATGTCGGCCCGGGTGGTCACTTCTTCGGGACCGAGCACACCCAGAGCCGGTATCGCACGGCATTCCACCGACCGATGTTGAGCGACTGGCGTAACTTCGAGACGTGGGAGGAGGCCGGCTCGCCGGAGGTGCCGTCGAAGGCGAACCGGATCTGGAAGGAACTGCTGGCTGCCTACGAGCCGCCCCCGATGGATCCCGCGATCCACGAGGCGCTCGAGGCGTTCGTGGCGCGCCGGGTGGCCGAAGGCGGCGTCCCGACCGATTATTGACGTCCGCCACGGAGCGGACAGCAGAGGGGTTCGCGTGAAGGATCAGACCCAGGTCGTCGTCATCGGGGGCGGCGTCGTCGGTGCCAGCGTCCTGTACCACCTGACCAAGGCGGGCTGGACCGACGTCATGCTGCTCGAACGCCGGGAGCTCACCGCCGGCTCGACCTGGCACGCCGCCGGTGGCATGCACACACTCAACGGCGACCCGAACGTCGCGCGCCTCCAGCAGTACACGATCCAGCTGTACGCGGAGATCGAGCGGGTCTCCGGCCAGGACTGCTCCATCCATCTGCCGGGTGGCCTGATGCTGGCCGACACCGAGGTCCGGATGGACTTCCTCCGGATGGCCCAGGCCCGCGGCCGCTACCTCGGTATGGACCTGGAGCTCATCACGCCTCAGGAGGCCGCCGACCTCTTCCCGCTGATGGACCCGCAGTACTTCGTCGGTGCGTTGTACGACCCGGTCGAAGGCCACGTGGACCCGACCGGCGTGACGCGGGCTTATGTGAAGTGCGCCCAGCGACTCGGTGCGGAAGTCCACCAGCACACGCCGGTCGTCGGGCTGTCGCAGCGGACCGATGGGACATGGGACGTCCGCCTCGAGAGCGGCGACTCCATCCATACCGAGCACGTCGTGAACGCCGGCGGCTTGTGGGCCCGCGAAGTCGGTCGGATGGTCGGCATCGAGCTGCCGGTCCTCGCCATGGAGCACCACTACCTCATCACCGAGGACATGCCCGAGGTCGCTGCCCAGGTCGCCAGGAGTGGCCACGAGATCCCGATGGCGCTCGACTTCGCTGGCGAGATCTACATCCGCCAGGAAGGCGGCGCGATGCTGATGGGCACCTACGAGCAGGCGTGCGTGCCGTGGTCGCCGCGCGAGACGCCGTGGGACTTCGGGTCGCAGCTGCTCAAGCCGCAACTCGACCGGATCACCCCGGAACTGTCGGTCGCGTTCAAGCATTACCCGCCGATGTACACCGTCGGCATCCGGCGAGTCGTCAACGGGCCGTTCACCTTCTCGCCCGACGGCAACCCGCTGGTCGGGCCGGTCCGCGGTCTCCGCGGGTACTGGGTCGCGTGCGCGGTGATGGCCGGGCTCTCCCAGGGCGGTGGCGTCGGCCTTGCCCTCGCCAGCTGGATGACGGCCGGCGACGACGGCGACAGTGGGATGGACATCTGGGCGATGGATGTCGCGCGGTACGGCGATTACGCCACGCTCGGCTACACCAACGCCAAGGTCCAGGAGAACTACCGACGCCGGTTCCGGATCACGTTCCCGAACGAGGAGTTGCCGGCTGCCCGACCGCTGCTGACGACCCCGATCTACGACCGGCTGACCGCGACCAACGCGGTCTGGGGCGCGACCTTCGGACTCGAGCACGCGCTGTGGTTCCAGAAGGCCGGCCTGGAGCCGAAGGAGGACGTGACATTCCGGCGGTCCAACGCCTGGGAGTGCGTGGCCGACGAGGTCGCCGCCGTTCGCGAGCGGGTCGGCATGACCGAGATCTCCAACTACGCCAAGTACCGGGTCAGCGGCCCCGGCGCCGGAGCCTGGTTGTCGTCGCTGCTCACGCAGCGTCTTCCCGCCCCGGGCCGGATCAGCCTGACGGCGATGCTCAACGAGGCCGGTCGGATCGTCGGCGAGTTCACGGTCGCGCGGGCGTCCGAGGCCGACGTGTATCACCTCTTCGGATCATTGCCGGCGGAGGTGCATCACTCGCGCTGGTTCCGCCACCACCTGCCCGACGACGGATCGGTGCGGTTCGAGGTGCTCGGGCTCGGGTTGACCGGATTGTCGGTCGTCGGCCCGAACGCACGCGAGGTCCTGCGCGCCGTGGCGCCCGACCTCGACCTCTCGACCGAGGCCTTCCCGTTCATGACCTTCCGCCAGGTCGATCTCGGCATGCTGCCGGCCCACCTGGCGCGGCTGAACTACGCGGGCGATCTCGGGTACGAACTGTGGGTGGCCCCCGAGCACCAGCGCGCCCTGTTCGATGGGATCATGGCCGCCGGCGAGCCGCACGGCCTGCGCCTGTTCGGGATGCGCGCCCTGATGTCGCTCCGCCTCGAGAAGAACTACGGGACGTGGTTCCGAGAATACCGGCCGATCTACACGCCGGCCGAGGGCGGCATCACCCGCTACATCAAGCTCGACCACGAGTTCATCGGCCGGGCGGCGCACGAAGCGGAGCTGGCCGCCGGCGGGCCGAAGCGACGGCTGGTCGCCTTCGTGGTCGACCCGGATCCCGATGACCCGGCCGACGTGATCGGTGACGAGCCGGTCTGGCACGATGACCAGGTGGTTGGCTGGGTCACCTCGGGCGGCTATGGGCATCACGTCAAGGCCTCGCTGGCGCTCGGCTACGTGCCGACCGAGCTGGCGTCGCCGGACGCGCCGGGCCAGTTCGAGATCGAGATCATCGGCCGGCGACGCCCGGCTCGGCTGCAGCGGGAGCCGCTCTTCGACCCGGCCGGCGCCCGGATGCGCGCATGACCGAACGGCTGCTGCCGGGGGGCCAGCCCGAGGCCGGACGGATCGTGGTCGATGGCCGACCGGTCTCGTTCGCCGCGGGTGATTCGATCGCGGTCGCGATCGTCCGCGCCGGCGAATCGCCGGCCGGTGGCGGCACGCTCTGCCTCACCGGCGATTGTGGCAACTGCCTCGTGCAGGTCGACGGCGTGGCCTACGTCCGAAGCTGCCAGCAGCGCGCCTACCCGGGCATCAGCGTCACCCGCCATCCCCGCGAGGGTCTGCCGGTCCTGCCGCACATCAGCGGCCCCGACCTCACGCTGTCGCCCTTCGGCCCGGGCATCGAGGTCCTGCGCGCCGAGGTCGACGTGGCGGTCATCGGTGGCGGCGCCACCGGTCGTGAGGCCGCCGCCACCGCCGAGGGCGAGGGCAAGCGCGTGCTCGTGCTCGATGCCGAGGGTGGGGACGAGGTCGTCGGCATCTACCCCGGCCCGATGGTGATCGTTCGCACACCCACGCTGATGCTCCACGTGTTCCCGCACGAGATCGTCGTCGCTACCGGCGCTGCGGAGATCCACCCCGCCGTTCCGGGCAATGGGCTGGACGGCATCCTCACGGCGCGGGCCGCGCAGCGCCTCCATGCCGCGGGGATCGAGCTCGGGGCCGCGGTCGCCGTCGGGACGCCACCCGAGGGTGTGCCGTGCATCCCGGTCGCCGGCCGGCTCGTCAGGGTGGAGGGCGACGAGCGGGGCCGCGTCCGGGCAGTCGTCACCGCCGACGACTGGATCGAGGCCGAGACCACGACCCCCTGCGATACGCTCATCGTCGGGCTCGGGTTCGCGCCGCGCGACGTGCTGGTGCGCATGGCCGGTGAGGTGCCGCTCAGCGTGGTCGGTCCGGCCGCCGACGCCGCGATGCCACTCCCGCCCGCCCCGACCGATCCCACGGCTGTCGTGTGCACCTGCAACGGGACGACGGTCGCCGACCTCGAGACAGCGTGGGAACGCGGCTTCCAGGAGCTCGAGCTGCTCAAGCGATCGAGCCTCGCCTGTCTCGGTACCTGCCAGGGCGGGGCATGCCTGCCGCAGGTCCGGGCATGGATCGCCGCCCGCACCGGGCACGTGCCGGCCCCGTTCACGGCCCGGCCGGCGTCGCGCCAGCTGACCCTGGCCGAAGCCGGCGCGGACGTGACCGTCGACGCGTTCCGCCGGACGCCGTTGCACGACGAGCACCTGGCCCTCGGCGGTCGACTCGATCGCTTCGGCGGCTGGTGGCGACCGTGGCACTACGGCGACCCGATCGCCGAGTACTGGGCCGTCCGCGAGGGCGTGTCACTCGGCGATGTGAGCACGCTCGGCAAGCTCGTGGTGTCCGGGCCCGACGTGGTCGAGTTCCTGGAACGGCTGTACCCCTGCCGGGTGGCCGATATCCTTCCCGGTCGGTCCCGCTATGCGCTGCTGCTCAATGAGCGCGGCCACATCATGGACGACGGGATGATCCTGCGCGAGGCGAAGAACCTGTTCGCATTGACCTTCACCTCGGGCGGCGCCGCCAATGCCGAGATGTGGATCCGCGACTGGATCGACCAGTGGGGCCTGAACGTCCACGTTCTGGATCGGACGATGTCGCTCGCCGCGATCAACGTCACCGGGCCGCTCGGCGCCGAGCTGCTGACGCGCGCCGGCCTGGCGGAGCGGCCGGCATTCCTCGGTCATACCCATGCCGACGTCGCCGGCGTGCCATGCCACGTCATGCGCCTGTCGTTCACGGGCGAGGCATCCTGGGAGCTCCATCACCCGGTCGATCGGAGCGTCGAGCTGTGGCGCGCCCTGATGTCGCTGGGCGCCGATCTCGGCATCCGTCCCCACGGTCTCAAGGCGCTGTTCGGCCTTCGACTCGAGAAGGGTCACGTCATCGTCGGCATGGATACCGAACTCGATACCACGCCGCGGCGCGCGCGGATGGCCTGGGCCGTCCGGATGGACAAGCCGACGTTCATCGGCAAGGCTGCCCTGGCTCGGACCGCCAAGCAGCCCGACCACCGGCGACTCCACGGATTCACGATGGACGGTCAGGCACCGGTCGAGGGGAGCCCGATCATGGTCGATGGGGACATCGTCGGGCACGTGACCGGGAGCTGGACGTCCCCGGTCCTGGGCAAGGCCGTGATGCTCGGCTGGCTGAAGCGCCTGCCGTACCCCGAGACCGTCACCATCGAGGGCCGGGAGGCGATCGTGTCCCCGACTCCCTTCTACGACCCGGAGGGTGAACGTGCACGCGCTTAGGGCGCCGGGCGTCCGCGTCGTGGCGAACCCCGAGTCGATCGACGGGGCGGTCTGGCACGACGCCGGTCCGGGCCGCGAGGAGTTCGAGCCACTCGTCCTGCGCTTCGCCCGCGACGAGGTCTTCGCCATCGGCGCGACCGGGGTCGAGATCGACGATGCCGACGCGATCGTCGTGGCCGAGGTCGGCTACGTCGCCCTCATGTTCCCCGCCGACGAGTTCGTCGACTTCGTCGTGCCCCACATCGAGTGGCCGGCTCCGCGCTCGCGACCCGCGTTCGCTCAGGGCTCGATCGCGGGCGTGCCCGCCAAGGTCTACCTCGACGTCACCGGCGCTGCCACCGTCCTCGTCCAGGGGGTCTACCTGGACGAGCTCATCGACCGCTTGCCGATGCCCCAGTGACGCGGCGCACCGTGCCCCGCCATCGCCGCGTTGCCGCCTGCGCGGGCTCGGTCCCGCAGCGCGAGGTGCGATCGATCCCATGCTTGCCGTCGCCGTGCGCTGACAGCGCCTGGAGCGTCTCGTGAGGACCGGGCTGGCCGCGGGCTACGTCGCGACCCTGCCGACATTGCGCTGGGACGAGCCGCGTGACGCGTACGACGTCGTGATCGTCGGGGGCGGTGGACACGGGCTGTCGACCGCGTACTACCTCGCGACCCGCCACGGGATCACGAACGTGGCCGTGCTCGAGGCCGACTACATCGCCTCCGGCAACACCGGGCGCAACACGACCATCATCCGGGCGAACTACGGGCTGCCCGAAGCGATCCGCTTCTACCAGCACTCGCTCGAGATGTACCAGACCCTCGAGGACGAGGTCGGCGCCGCGATCCTCCACCAGACCAAGGGCATCTTCTGGCTGGCCCACACCGAGATGGCGCTCCGGACCGAGCGGGCCCGATGCCTCATGAACACCGCGGTCGGGGCCAAGACGGAGATGCGCACGCCGGCCGAGATCAAGGAGCTGGTCCCGCAGATCGACCTCACAGGGGGAGGCCGCTATCCAGTCCTTGGCGCCTCCCACCACCTCGAGGCGGCCACCGCCCGGCACGACCGGGTCGCCTGGGCGTACGCCGCGGGCGCCGCGGCCAAGGGCGTGCAGGTGATCCAGCACACGCCGGTGACCGGCTTGCTGCGGGACGGCGGTCGGGTGGTCGGGGTCCGGACCGCTCGGGGGGACATCGCCGCCGGGACCGTCCTTTCGGCGGTCGGCGGCCGGGTGACCGCGCTCGCGGCTCAGGCCGGCGTGCGCTTGCCGATCCGGACGCATCCGCTGCACGCGTTCGTGACCAACGACTACGCGCCCGGCTTCGACCCGATCGTGGCCAGCACGGAGCTGATGTGCTACGTCTCGCAGACGGAACGTGGCCAGATGCTGATCGGCGCCGAGTTCGACGCCCAGCCGACCTACTCGCGTCAGTCGTCATTCGCGGCCCTGCGCGGGTACGCCCACAAGATCACCCGCATCCTGCCCTTCCTGCGCGACCTGCGGATCCTTCGGACCTGGGCCGGCAGCTGCGACATCTCGGTCGATTTCTCGCCGATCATGGGGTTCACCGGCGTCGACGGGTTCGTCGTGACGACGGGCTGGGGCACGTGGGGCTTCAAGGCCATCCCGGCCGGCGGCGAGGCCATGGCCGAGTTGATCGCTACCGGCCGCACCCCGGCGCTCATCGAGCCATTCGGGCTGGACCGCTTCCGCACCGACCACGCGATGGCCGACCAGGGCTCGGCGGGGACGCGCTGATGCTCTGGTTCGACTGCCCGGTCTGCGGCCGGCGCCCACTGGACGAGTTCACGTACGGCGGCGAACGGCGGTCGGTGCCCGAGTCGATCACCGACGAGGACGACCGCGACTTCGACGAGGTGTGGGTCTTCGAGAACCCCGACGGCCTGATCACCGAGCGCTGGTTCCACAGCGCCGGTTGTCGACGCTGGTTGACGATCCGGCGCGACACCAGTACGGACGTGGTGGTCGAGATCGTCCAGTGAGCGCGGCTTGACGGCACTCGCCGAGCGGCGATTCGAGATGGCCCTGCGCAACCGCGTCATCTTCGGCGTGGGGGAGGTCGATCGGTTGCCGGGGCTCGTGACGGCGGCCGGCGGCTCGCGCGCGTTCCTGGTGACCGATCCCGGCGTCCGCACTGCCGGCATCGTGGACGTGGTCGTCGACGCCCTCCGCACGGGGTCGATCGCAGGCGAGGTCTTCGACGCGGTCGAGCCGAACCCATCCGGCGCGACCGTCGAGCGCGGCGCGATCGCGCTGCGCTCGTTCGGACTGGAGGACACGGTCGTCGTCGCCGTCGGTGGCGGATCGGCGATGGACGCCGCGAAGGCCATCGACCTCTGCGCCACCAATGCGCGGCCGGTCTGGGAGCTCGAGTACGACGGCGCCTCACTGATCCCGGGTCGCCCGATCGTGGCCGTGCCGACCACCGCCGGCACCGGTGCCGAGGCGCATCCGTTCGCGGTCATCACCCACGACGAGATCGGGCGCAAGGACTACGTGGGTCATCCGTCGCTGCTCGCCTATGCGACGGTGCTCGATCCTGGATTGACGGTCGGACTGCCCTCGGCCGTGACCGCAGCGACCGGGGTGGATGCGATCACTCATGCGCTGGAGTCGCTGCTCTCGAAGAACGGCAATCCGTTCGCCGAGGCGGTGGCGCTCGGCGTCGTGCGGGCGGTCCACGAATGGCTGCCACGGGCGATCGACGACGGCGCAAACCTCGAATCACGGTCACAGATGCTGATGGCCTCGCACATGGCCGGCGTCGGCCAGGCGAGCGGGACCGGCGTCGGCCTGGTCCACGCCCTCGGGCATGCGCTCGGAACGCGCGGCCGAGTGGCCCATGGGACGTCGCTGGCGGTCGTCCTGCCGGAGGTGCTGAGCTTCTACGCCGCGACGCCCGGGCTGCGTGACCGTGAGCTCGCCTCCGTCGGCGTCGCGCTCCAGGCCGCGTCGGCGACCGAAGCACGGGCAACCGCGGCGGGCGCGGCGATCGGGGAGTTGCGTCGGTTCCTGGCTGCCGTCGGGCAGCGGCCGACATTGGCAGCCCTCGGGTTCGACGGACCCATGCTCGACGTGGTGGCGCAGGACGCGATCGACGATGCCGCGATCCGGAATTCACCACGCCTGCCGTCAGTCGAGGAGGCGCGGGCGATCCTCGGGTCCGTGCTCGGCTGAGGGTCGCGCCGCCCGCCGACGTCGGTCGGGTCTGGCCTCGGGCGCGGGCGTGCCTGGCAGACCGCAGAAGGGCCACCGAGTCGCCGAGACCGTGATCGAGCCCAGGATGTGTGCTTGCCAGACTGCACGCCCGGCCCCGCATGTGGCGCGGCGGTTTCTTCGTCACGCGACCTGCCGACGGGCAAGCACGCATCATTGCCGACAGCAGAGGGTGGACGAGGTCTCGCCCCGATCTGCCGACCGCGAAGCACGGGTCGAGCCGGGAGGACCTTTATCGCGCGGCTTCGACCCGGACCTGCCGACCAGGAGGCACGACCCGACCAGGAAGGCGACCGGACGCACCTCCCCGGCGCGACCCGGCCGGCGGCACCCGCCCGGCGCTACCCCTTGTCGATGAGCGGCTTCACCTCGCCGATGAACCGCTCGAACGTCTCCACGTCGTACGGCGCCGGCTGCTCGGAGATCACGGTCCGGAACCCGAGCTCGACGTACGGCCGCAGTCGATCGGCGATCTCCTCGGGCGTCCCTTCCCAGAACGTGTCGTCGTCCTCGACCTCCGCGCGCGGCGTCCGGTTGTGCTCCATGGCCGCCCACCGCACGCGCTCGGCCTCGGCCCTGGAGTCGCGGATCGTCAGCTTGACGCCGAGCGTGAACTCGATCTCGTCGATGTCGCGCCCGACGGTCGCGCAGTGGTCACGCAGCACGTCGACCTTGTGGGCCATGACCTCGAGGGGGCCCATGGCATTCCACATGTCCGCGTAACGGGCGACCGAACGGAGCGTCTTCTTCTCGCCGCTGCCGCCGATCATGATCGGCAGTCGCCGCTGGATCGGGAGGGGTTGGTGACGCAGGTCATCGAACGCGTAATGGCCGCCCGGCTCCGACGTCACCGAGCGACCATCGAGGACGGCGCGCATCGCGGCGACCGACTCGTCCATCCAGTCGAGGCGCTGACCGAAGCCCGACCCGAAATCGATGCCATGGGCCTGGTGCTCGAGGTCGAACCAGGCGCCCCCGATTCCGAGGATGGCCCGGCCATCGCTGATCTGGTCGAGCGTCGAGGCGAGCTTCGCGGTCAGTCCCGGATTCCGGAACGTGTTCGCGCCGACCAATAGTCCAAGGCGCGCGTGCTCGGTCGCCATCGCCCAGGCAGCGAGACTCGTCCATCCCTCGACGATGGGCTGGTATGGGTCACCGAAGATCGCGTAGACGTGGTCCCACGTCCACAGGTGCTCGTAGCCGAGCCGATCGACCCGCTTGGCCGCGTCGAGCATGTCCGGCCAGGGTGCCGCTTGGCTCCAAAGCAAGATGCCGGTCTTGAGGTCGGTCACGGGCATGGGCCTCCGATGGGTGGGAGAGGGAAGTCTACGGTGGCGAACGTTCGGGGGCTCGAGCGCCGCTCCGGGTCGTGCCCGTCCCGGGCGGCGCCCGCCCCCGGGTCCACGCGGCGCGTCAGCCGCGGAGCAGTCGCGCGATGGCTCGGATCACGACGGCCGCCGAGATGCCGGCCGCGAGCACGAGCATCGGATTCACGTCGACCGAGCTGAGCGGCTGGAACACCGCGCCGGTCGGTCGGATCTCGAGGTAGCCGAGCGGGTCGGCGACGACACCGCCGCCGCCACCCGAGCCGCTGGGTACGGTCGCGCTGTCGCCGGACAGGTCGGCCATCGCGGCCGGTCCACCGACGGCCGTGCCGGTGCCGGCGCCCCCGCCGAAGCCCCAGCGCACCCGCGCGACCGGGACGACGGTCAGGTCCTGCCGCTCGATCGGGTCACCGAACACGGCGCGCACCGTGGCCTGTGCCCCGACCTTCTCACCGAGCCGCTCCAGGAACTTGTCGAAGGGCTGGGATGCGGCCTCGCGGGCGGCGGCCTTGGCCTCGTCGACGGTCGTGCCGTTGGTCGTGGTCATCGTGGACCTCCTCATGGACGCACGGATATCCGACGCCGAGTTCGGGCGTCATGTCCAGCCTGACGACGATCGCGCCAGCACGCCAGAGTCGAAGGTCACGATGTGCCGCCCGAGCTGACATTGCGGGCCCGCAGCGTGCGGCGGGCGGTCCGCTAGGCTCGGTCCAGCTCCCGGTCGATCGCCCGAAGGATGAACCGCGCCGCCTCGGCGCTCTTGCCACCGAGCTTCTCGCCCTCGTCCTGCTCGAGCGCTCGCATCAGGTCGGTCAGGAACAGGTCGAGGGACGGGGTCCGCTCGAGCGAGCCGTCGGCGAACGCCGCCTCGAGGCGCGCGACCGCCGCGCGTGCGTTGTCGACGCTATGGCCCTTGGCGGCGATCAGGTCGCGGACTTCGGCCCTCGCCGCGTCCGCGCCGGCCCCCGAACTCGTCATGTGAACCTCCGCACGGTGCGTCGCAGGAGCCCGGTCCGGGCCGTCCGTCGGGCCGCGCTCGCACCGATCGCCTCCGCCACGAGACCCTCGCGCTCGACCGCGTCTTCCGCCTCGACTGCTCGGAGCTTCCGCCAGTCCGACTCGAGGATGCTCATCGCCAGCTCGTCCCACCAACGACCGTCGCGGAAGATCGACTCGCGCGATCGACCCTCGATCACGAACCCGCACCGCCGGTAGGCCCGGATCGCCCGCTCGTTGAACTCGAACACGAAGAGCGCAACACGGTGGAGGCCGAGCGTCCCGAACGCGTGATCGAGCATCAGGCGGGTCGCCTCCGTGCCATAGCCCTGGCCCCAGGCATCCTTCTCCCCGATGGTGATGTGGTACAGCGCCGAGCCGTTGTCCGCATCGAGCTGGCTGAAGGCGCACGTCCCGACGAGCCGATCGCCGGTCCGCTCGTGGATGGCCATGGCCAGCGCCTCTGGGCCGACCACCCGGGCCGTGAAGAAGCGCTCGATCTCCTCGGCCCGCATCGGGGCCTCCTGGTAGCGCGCAAGCCGAGCGATCTCGGGATCGGAATACCAGCGCCGGAACCAGGCCAGGTTCTCGGGCACATGCCGGCGCAGCACCACGCGCGACCCCGTCAGGACCTCCGGGAACCACGTTCGCGGCGCCATCCACGGAACCGTATACCATCGCCGCCATGCGCCGCTGGAGCGACCTGGCCGAGCGCGTGGGGGCGACGTCCCGGACCTCCGAGAAGACCTCCTTGCTGGCCGACTACCTGCGCAGCCTGACCCCCGAGGAGCTGCCGGTCGCGGCCGTCTTCCTGACCGGCCGAGCCTTCCCCGAAGTCGACCAGCGGGCCACGGGTCTCGGCTGGTCGACGATCCTCGCCGCCGTGGGGTCGCTGACCGGCGCGACTCGGGAGGACCTCGGACGGGCCTACGATCGGCACTCCGACCTGAGCCTGGCAGTCGAGGATGTCCTGACCGCGGCCGGCCACGAACCCGCTGGCCCGGGGCGGGCCGACAGATCCGACCCCGGCCAAGACGCACACCTCGATCCAGACGGTCCGGCCCTGCGATCGGTCGCCGAGACCTTCGACGCCATCGAAGCGGCGTCGGGACCGGCGCCCAAGGCCGCCTTGCTCCGCGACCTCCTGGCCCGGGCCGACCCTGCCACGGCGCGGGCCATCGTCAAGGTCATCGGTGGCGAGTTGCGGATCGGCCTGCGCGAGGGCCTGGTCGAGGCAGCGATCGCCAAGGCGTTCGATCGACCCATCGACGACGTGAAATGGGCGGGGATGCTGACCGGCGACATCGGCAGGTTGGCGGTCCTCGCCCGCGACGATCGTCTCGGCGATGCGGAGCTCGCGTTATTCCATCCGCTCAAGTTCATGCTCGCCTCACCCGCCGAGGACGCGGACGAGATCATCCGCCGGCTCGGCCCAGAGGTGTGGGTCGAGGACAAGTACGACGGCATCCGTGCGCAGCTCCACAAGCACGGCCCCGACGTGCGCCTGTATTCCCGTGACCTGCACGACATCAGCGGCCAATTCCCCGAGGTCGTCGATGCCGCGCGGCCGCTCGCCTGGACCGGGGTGATCGACGGCGAGATCCTGGCCTACAAGGACGGCCTGGTGCTGCCGTTCATCAGCCTCCAGGCGCGCCTCGGTCGCAAAGCACCGTCGGCCGCGATCCAGGCCGACATCCCGGTCATCTTCGTCGCCTTCGACCTGCTCGCACTCGGCCCCGGCGACGACGAGCTGGACGAGATGACCGTCGAACCGCTTCTGCGCGAGCCGTTGCGTCGTCGACGGGAACGGCTCGACGAGATCGACCTCCCGCTGGTCGAGGACGGCGGGCGGTTCACTCGCTCGCACCTCGCCGTGGCACGCGACGCGGACGCCCTCGAGGAGGCGTTCACGGAGGCACGCGGCCGTCGCAACGAGGGGCTGATGGTCAAGGACCCGACGAGCGGCTACTCCCCCGGCCGGCGAGGGCTCGGCTGGCTCAAGATGAAGAAGGCGCTGGCGACCATCGACTGCGTCGTCGTCGGCGTCGAGGTCGGACATGGCAAGCGCCATGGCGTGCTGTCCGATTACACGTTCGCAGTCCGGGACGAAGCGACGGGCAAGCTCGCCAACATCGGCAAGGCCTATAGCGGGCTGACCGATGCCGAGATCGCCGAGATGACGGCCTGGTTCGAGGACCACACGATCGCGCGCTTCGGACGGTACCGCCAGGTCGAACCGACCGTCGTCGTCGAGATCGCGTTCGACGTCATCGTCCGGAGCAATCGCCACGGCTCCGGCTTCAGCCTGCGATTTCCGCGGATCCACGCACTGCGACCCGACAAGTCGGTCGACGAGATCGACACGGTCGCCTCGGTCACCGCCCTGTATGAGGGCCTCCAGCACGGGACCGGGTTGCTGGTGACTGCGGGCGCCAGGAGCGTCCCTCCCGAGCCGGTCTGAACGTCGCGACCGCTCGGTTGCCGCGTATCCTGTGGCCCATGTTCGACCAACTCGGTTCGACCGCCCAGCTCGTCCAGCTCGTCCTCTATACGGACGCGTTCGTCGTGCGCGGCTCGATCATGACCCGCCAGCGGCGCATCACCGACATCCTGAACCAGGCCGAGGACCGCTTCCTCGTGCTCGCCGATGTGTCGACCGACGAGTTCGGCGCCCGCGGGGAGTCGATGCGGGCCGAGTTCGCCCAGGTCAACCTGGCATCGGTGCTGTTCGCCGTGGCCAACGATGTCGTCGAGCCGTCGCCCGAACTGCGGACCCCGAAGTCGCCCGAGGAAGCGATCATCTCGGTCCCGCCGTTCAAGGTGTCGGGGTTCATCCACCTGATGCCGGAGCGCAGCCTGCGCGAGGCGCTGACCGAGCTGACCGGGCATTTCCTCCCGGTCACCGACGCCGCGTACTGGTCGGACACGATCGGCGAACCGCGGGAGGTCGCGGCGCTGCTCGCGGTCAACCACGAGCGTGCGCAGATCCTGGCCCCGCACCGGGTGGCAGATCCGTGGGCCGGACTCGAAGGCGGAGCGCGCCCGACGGCTCCACCGCCGGAACCGACCGGCTGGTAGATCGACCTAGCGGTCCACCGGGAGGTCGAGGCGGTTGCCCCACTCGGCCCAGCCGCCGTCGTAGACCGCCACGTCCTCGTGGCCGAGCAAGCTCAGGACGAAGACGAGCTTGGCTGCGGCGACGCCCGACCCGTCGTACGCCACCATCCGGCCGCCCCGACTGACGTTCGCGGCGTGGAGCCGGCCACGCAGGTCGGCGCCTTCGCGCAACCGCTGGCTGCCGGCCGGATTCATCGCTCCGACGGGCACGTTGACCGCGCCCGGGATGTGCCCGAGCCGGCGGGTGTTGCCCTCGAAGCCCCGGTATTCGGCCGGCGCGCGGGCGTCGAGCAGCGTGACACCGGGCGAGCCCAGTAGCCCCCGGACGTCGGCGGTGGTCAGGTGCATCCGATTCGGACCGCGGGGCGTGAAGGGCGCGAGCGGCGGCGCCGCCCGTTCCGCCGCGCCCCGTTCGATCGATCGGCCCTCGGCCTCCCAGGCCGGGAACCCGCCATCGAGGATCCGGACGTTGGCCGCGCCGTATGCCAGCAGCGTCCACCAGACGCGCGCGGCGTACAGGCCCTGTGTGTCGTCGTACACGACGACCGTGGTCTCGACGCCGATCCCGGCCCGCTCGGTCGTCGCTGCGACCCGGCCTGGGGAGCCGAGGCGGAGAGCGTCACCCGCCTCGTCGACCTCGACCAGGTCGGCCCGCCAGTCGACATGGATGGCGCCTGGGATGTGTCCCGCGCGATGGACCTCACTCCCGGTTCCGTCCGGTCGCCAGCGGGCATCGAGGATCCGGACATCCGGGCGCCCGATGCGCTCCGCGAGCCAGTCGGTCGTGGCGAGGATCTCTGGGCGGGCCAGGCCGGACATCGTCGGTATCATACGGGCCGTGGTCGCCCCGAACCCCCCGGATGCGGACCGCCGCGCCGCGCTACGGGCGGCCCTCCCGGCGCTCGATGCGGGCATCTACCTCAACACCGGCTCGGTCGGGCCGATGCCGCTCGAGACCGCAGCGGCGATGGCCGAGATGGCCGAGTACGAGCTTCGGACCGGTCGCGCCCATCCCGACTACTGGCAGGAGACCCTCCAGCGGATGGCCGAGGCGCGCGCTGCGGTGGCGGCCGTCCTGACCGCCGACGCGTCGGACATCGCGCTCACCCACTCGACGACCGACGGCGTGAACCTCGCGATCTGGGGCATCGACTGGCGCTCGGGCGATCGGGCGGTGACCACGAACCTGGAGCATCCCGGTGGGATCGGCGCCTTGGTCAATCTGCGGGAGCGGCTCGGCATCGACCTCGTGGTCGTCGACGTCGGTCCGCACCGGACCGAGGAGGAGGTGCTCGCGGCGTTCGAGGCGGCCATCGATGCTCGGACCCGCGCCGTCGCTGTCTCGCATGTGCTGTGGTCGACCGGGACGGTCATGCCCATCGCCGCGATCGCCGAGCTGGCCCATGCCCGCGGAGCCGTAATGGTGGTCGACGGCGCGCAATCCGCCGGTGCCATCCCCATCGACCTCGCGTCGACCCACGCCGACGTCTACGCCATCTCGGCGCAGAAATGGTTGCTCGGGCCCGAGGGCATGGGCGCTGTCGCCATCACGCCGGCCGGCCGGGACCGGCTCCGACCGTCGTTCGGCGGCCATCTGACCTTCGAGTCCGTCGACGCCTCGGGCGAGGCGACGTTCTGGCCGGACGCGCGACGCTTCGAATGGGCGACGTTCCATCGCCCGTCGATCGTCGGGTTCGCCCGATCGGTCGGCTGGTTGAGCATGTTCGTCGGGCTCGATTGGCTGTATGCGACGGCCGCCGAGCAGGCCCGCCGGGCCGCTCGAGGGCTGGCCGCGATCGACGGCGTCGAGCTCGTCACCCCGCTCGACCGGATGGCCACCCTGGTCTCGTTCCGGATCGCCGGCTGGCCCGCGCAGGTCGCGCTCGACGAGCTCGGGGCGCGGGTGTTCGCGGTGGCTCGGACCGTGCCCCTCATCGATGCCATCCGGATCAGCGTCGGCGCGTTCGCCAGCGACGATGAGCTCGACCGCTTCGTCGGCACGGTCGCGCTGCTTGCGGCGCACAGCCCGGCGACCATCCCGCCACGCCGCACGCTCACGATCCTCGATGGTGGCTGACCCCGGTCGCCGGTCTCCGGGTGCGGGTGGCGACCGAGTGGTGCCAGACAGGACCCGTTCCGACGGGTCCGGTGCGGCCCCGCGACCACGCTCCTGGGCCGAGGTCCGCTGGCGCCAGTTCCGGAACGCGCCGCGGCCGATCGTCCGGGCGGTCCTGTCGAGCCTGGTCATCGCGCTGGTCCTGGCAGCAGGCTACGTGATCTACGACGTTGCCCTGACGCGAGGCGCGCGCCTGCCCGGTGGGGACCTGCGGCTGCTCGCGTTGACCGCGTACCTGGCCGCGGTGCTGCTGGCCGGCACCCTGATCACCTACCTGATCGTGCCGCAGCCGACGGGGTCGGGGACCGTGCGGCGACGGTCAGCCTGGAGCGCGGCTCTCGGCTTCTTCGCGGCCGTGCCGATCGCCTGGCTGGTCATGGTCGTGGCACTGCAACTGATCCGACCGATCCTCGGCTGACTGCACTGGACAGCCCTCCCGGTGGCGCCCGCGCGCACCACATGTCGGCCACTCTGGGGCCTATCGCCTAGCCCATCCGTACCATTCCACGGTACCCTGCCGCCGATATCATCCAGAGTGCCGACGGGTCATCCGGGGGCCCTCGATCGCAGTCCTGACGAGGTTTTCGCGTGTCCATCGACGAGCAGCACGTCGCACTCCCCAAGCTCTACGGGGCGCCGGCCTACGCGCGTCCGCCGCGACCGGTGGTCGGTGATGACGACCGGCCGTTCGATCCCGACGACCTCCCCCTCGAGGCGGTCCAGTCCGACGAGGATCGGGCGTTCGCGGCGACCCTGCCGCCCCGGGCCTGGGCACCGGGCGGTGCCGTCGTCGGCCACGGCGCGACCTCTGGATTCGGCGATGACGCGTCGAGCCGGACACTGGGAGGTCGGTCCTTCTCGCTGCGAGCGATCGCCGGCAAGCTGCTGGATCCCGACTGACCTCGCCCCTCCGCGGGCCCGGTCGCGCAGGCGACCGGTGTAGCATCGTCGCGGGGGAGTAGCTCAATGGTCAGAGCGGCGGGCTTATATCCCGCTGGTTCCAGGTTCGAGTCCTGGCTCCCCTACCAGCTCCGGATCAGGCGGCCGCCGTCCGAACGAGATCGCGGATCTGGTCGCGACGCCCGTCGGTCAAGGTGCGTTGCGGCGGAAGGGCATTGATCCATCCTGGGATCTGGTCGGGCGTCAGCACCGCACACTCTCGAGAGCGCTCGATCGAGTAGCCGACGCCGACGACGGCCGCATACGTCTTGACCACGAAGTCGGCCTCGTCGTGACCGAGCCATCGGCGCACGCGCTCGGCGTCGCGGGCGGCGCGGACGAGCGGATCCTCGAGAGGCATCCAGCCGCGCCGGGTCCTGAGGAACCATCGGCCCTCACGGATCCGGGTGACGGCGGCAGGGGGGAGCTGTCGGATCACCGCCGCGCCGAATGGGCCGACCACGAGGTCAGCCACGCCGCGCCCGTCATCGAGCGTGATGCCGGTCGCAACGAGGACGTCGTCGGACAAGGAACTGAGGGCCTGAAGGACGGCCGATACGCGTGGAGCCCGCCCGCGGGCCGTGCCGAGGATCCGGGCGAGGCGCGTGCCGCCGAGCAAGAGGCATCCCGCTGGAGCGACCAGGGCGATCGCCCAGACCGCGATGCCGCTCGCCATCTGCCCTATCGTCGGCCGGCCCGTGGGCAGCACCGAGCCGAGCAACGGCGTCGCGAAGGCCGCCCAGGCCAGGACGACGCCGATGACCACCAGGACGGTGCCCAACACGACACCGCCGACCACGGGGGCGATCGACGGGCGGCGGACAGCGGCGGACGGCCGGACGATCTCCATGGCCGCCATCGTGGTGGTGGGTGGACGGCGCGTCGATGGGCGAACCGGGGTAACCATCCCGGCCGGTTGGACCATCGGGTGCACCAGAGCGCACCCCACCGAACCCGGTCGGCGCCCGTCAGTGCCCGACCCGCCCGGCGCCGGTCGGCTGTGCGCGACCGGACCCCCGTACCATTGCCGACCCCCGGTCGGGGGACCCATCCTCGCCGCCAGGATGCAGCCACTCAGCCGTCACCCAGGGATGGTCGCGCGCTCGCGCGGGCGCTCGCCGCGTCGCTCGTATCCGGTGGTCGCCCGTCTCGGCGCCCTCGTTGCCGGCATCCTGGTGGCGCTATCGCTTGTGGCACCCGTGTGGGCCGGCGCCGGGCCCACGAAGTTGTCGGACCCCGCGGCGTCGCCGCGCTCAGGGACCACCACCACGACGATCACGGTGACGGTCACGTACCGCAATCGCGAGGGATCGCCGGCCGACTGGGTCCGGGTCCGCATCGCCGGCGTCACGCGAACCATGGCGCGGTCCGCGGGAACGGACTGGAAGCGCGGGGTCACCTTCCGCTGGGCGGGTCGCCTCCCGGCGGGGACCCACGCCATCACCATCAACGCCCTGAGCCGCGACCGCTTCACCGACTCGGTCTCGGCGGGTACCGTCACGATCCGTCCGGCGCCCACTCCCGCGCCGACCGCCGCTCCGACGCCGAGGACGAGTCCGACGCCCACGCCGCGGCCGACAGCGAGGCCGACGCCGCGACCGACCGCGGCGCCGACCGTCGGCGCGCATGCCACGCCGACCGCCCTCCCCACGCCGACCGATACGAGCGCGCCGACGCCCAGTCCCAGCCCGTCGTCATCGGATGGGACCGTCGCCTTCGTCCCTGGCTCGAGCGCTACACCCGGTGCCGGGCGGGGCGGCCATCCAGGCCCGAACGGCGTCCCGGCCGGCCCCGGCGCAGCGTCGGACGGCGACGTGGGCGGGGACGGCGGGACCGGCGGCGCGTTCGGCGCCCTGGCGGCGGCGTTCGACCTGATCGCCAACGGGCGGCCCGCGATGCCACTGGGACTCGTTGCCACTCTGGCCGCGACCTCGACCGTCGTGGGCGCGGCCCTCGCCCTCGGGCTGTTCGGGCGGCGGCGCCGGGACGGGGATCCCCCCTATCCGGACGATGTCCTTGCCGACCATGCGGCATCCCCCTTGGCGGTGGAGTCCGCGTCGGCCTACGCCCGGGGCGGTGCCGGTGGCCCGTCGGCGACCGCCGTCGCGAACGCCCCGACCCCGCTGCAGGGCGAGCTGGCGATGCCACGCTGGCGTCGGCCCTCACTGCTCGAGGCACGCAAGGCCGATCCGACCCGCAATCCGACCGTCGCTCCGCGACTGACCTTCGACCACGGCCTGGTCGGTCCCCTCGACGGGCGCGAACGTCGGTTGATCCGCTACAACCTGGTCCGCCTGCTCGACACGCCCGACGAGCTGCGAGGGACCGAGCTGGCCTTCCTGGACCAGGGCGACGAGGTCCAGTTGCTCGAGAAGCGCGGTGTCTACTGGCTGGTCCTTTGCCCGGATGGCCGCCAGGGCTGGATCCACAAGATGACCCTGGGCGAGACGATCGGAGACTCGACCCAGCCGTCGGCTCCGACCGCGACCATGCCGATCGCGGCCGACACCTGGACGATGGGTGACGACGTCGACGGGGACGTCCTGACCGCCTATCTCGAGAGCCGCCGCCGGGTCTGACGACCGCTCGATCCGGCCGCCTCCTCGCGGCGGAGCACGAGGATGTGCTGGTGGGCGATGTTCGGCACGAAGACGCGGGGATAGCCGTACGGTCGCAGGCGGGTCCCGGCCTGGTGCCAGATGAGGTCACCCTTGGGGACCAGCCCGGCGAGGGCGGCCCGCGCGGCCAGGTCCGCCCCGACGAATTGGTAGCGACCGCCCTGGTAGGCATCCCGCACGATGACGACCGCGTACCGACCGGGCCGTAGCACCCGTGCCAGTTGCTCGAACACCGCGCCCATCCGCTCGACAAAGGTCGGGTAGTCGGCCGCGTTGGCCAAGTCGGCCGGCGCGTCGCTGATCATCGCGTAGTCCGTCCGCCGGTTGGCGTGGTGCTCGGCGAGAGCGCCCCCGGCCATGGTCAGCTGCAGCTGGATGTTGTACGGCGGGTCGGTCGCGACGAGGTCCACGGAGTCCGGCTCGAGTGTCGGCAGGATCTCCAATGCGTCGCCGACCCTCAGCTCGATCCCGGACGGATCGAACCCGCGCGCGGGACCAGGGTCCGTCGGGCCCAGCTCGGCGATGGCCGGGCCGAGCCCATCGCGTTCCGCTGCCAGGCTCGTGACGACGTCGTCGAAGACGGCCGCCCAGCGTGGGTCGAGTTCGATGCCGAGCGCCCGTCGTGGCCCGCGCGCGATGGCGGCACCAAGCAGCGTCCCGCCGACGCCGGCGAAGGGATCGAGGACGAGCTCGCCGCTCCGGCTGAAGAACTCGATGAGGCGGGCCATGAGCCGCGGCGGCTTGTTCGCGCCGTGTGCTTTCCGCGCCGCGTGACCGAGCTCGGACGGATAGGCGGTGGTCAGGACCGACTTCGTGAAATAGAGCCACTCCTCGCCAGACAGCTCGTTGAGCTCGTTGGCGGGGTGGGGCGCGCGGCGGCCGTCGGTCACGTCGTGCAGCCTAGCCGAGCTAGTGGTGGTGCGCGGTCCCGTCGCCGAGCTGGCCCGCGAGCGTCTGCGCCGGGGCGTCGTGGTCATGTCCGCGACCCAGGTCGGCGACGGCGATCGCGGTGGACAGCGCGATCACCCCGACGACCGCAACGACTGCGGACATCGCCAGCGAGGTCGGATCCAGCTCAGGCGAGATCGCCAGCCGCGGCGACTCGTCGGCGATCACGCCCCCGATCAGGAGCCCGACGACGACCAGTTCCAGCGCGACCGTGATCGCGTCCGCGGTGCCGACCGGCTCGACCGCGATCCCGACGATCGGGAGCCCGACCGTCCGCGTCGCTGCCCAGATGGCGAGCAGGCCGACCTGCAGCGCGACACCGGCGAGCGCGAGGGACCGCGATCGATGTCGGCCGAGCCAGACGACGGCGAACAGTGCCTGGAGGATCGCCGCCCCGTAGAAGCCCAGCCCCACATCCCCGAGCTCGGCGACATGTCCCGGACCTGCCGCGGCGTGGATGAGGGCGGCGCCGAGCGAGGCAGCAGCGATGATCCGGCGGGCCGCATCCACCGGCGAGCCAAGCGACGATGACGCGTCCGCGGCGCCCACGAGCGCCCAGGTCGCGGATCGAGTCGCCGCCCGACGGCGGTCGAGCCAACCCACGCCCAGGACCGCCGCGCCGCCCAGGGACAGGATGAGCGCGGCGATGGTCTCGACGAGGGCGTGGGCCCCGTGCGCGACGGGCATGCCGATCAGGCCCGAGCAGACTGCGCGCTGCGGGCCATCAGCGCGACGCCGAGGCTGACCACGGCGACGGCGACATGGATGACGTGGATGACGATGTTGGCCGGAACGCTGAACAGGCCGAACAGGGTCGGGCTGACGAGCACGGCCAGGAAGATGACGACGTACAGGATCCCGAAGCCGAGCATCGCGTCGACCTGGGTGCGGCCGCTCGTGCCGTAGGCGATCCAAAGCGCCAGGGCGCCTGTGCCGAGATGCACCACATTGTGGAGGGCGTCGGTCGGGACGAGCGCGCCTGGTGCGCCACCGACCAGCGGGGTTCCGAGGAATCCCAACAGGCCGGTCGCGATCAGGACGATGCCGGCGAGCGTGGCCCATGCCTTGACGGTGTTCATCGGTGACCTCCGAGCAGGGGCGCGATCGCGCCCGTCAGCCGGGGTACGCGGCGGGTCGTCACCTGGATGAACGAGGGTCGCGCCCGTGTACGATGGGCCGGATGGCCGCCAGGTACACGAGCGCGCGGTTCGTGGGGCGAGAGGACGCGTTCGCGAGGCTTGCGTCCGTGCTCCAGTCGGCCGCGGCCGGCGTTTCCCAGACCCTGCTGATCGATGGCACTGCCGGCGTGGGCTCGACCCGATTCATCGACGAGGCGATCCGCCGCGTCGCGGGCCTCCAACAGCCGATGACCGTGATCCGCGGCGCTGCCCAGGGTCCCGGCACGGACCCGCCGTATGGGTCGGTCGTCCGGGCCCTCCGCCCGGTGCTGGCCGCCCTTCCGGATGACGACCTGCGGCGCGTGCTTGGCAGCGCCACCGACGAGCTGATCCGCCTCCTGCCCGAACTGGCCGATCGGGTCGGTGCGGGCGGGAGCGACGGGCGTCGCATCCTGACGGCCGTCCCCGAGCGTCGCCAGGCCCGGTTGCTCGAGGGGATCCTCGGGGTCGTCGGTCGTCTCGGCGATCGCGAGCCGGTCTTCCTCATCGTCGAGGACCTGCATCGCGCCGACGCCGGGACACGATCGCTGGTCTCCTTCCTGGAGCGCCTGGCACGCTCGCAACGGGTGGCCATCGTCGGGACGTACCAGGGCGATGCCATGCGGCGGGGCGACCCGTGGGCGGTCGACCTGGCCGCCCTCGAGAACGCACCGCGCCAGCCGGTCCGCCTGGCCTTGCCGCCACTCGGCCGCGACGAGCTCGCTCGACTCATCGAGTCGATCGAGGAGGCGCGGCCGTCGGCCAGTGTCCTCGTCGTCGTCGCGGAACGATCCGGTGGTCGGCCACTTGTCGCGGAGGAGCTGCTGGCCGCTCGCCGGGAGTTGCCATGGGTGTCGCTGACCTCCTCGTTCGAGGACCTGGTCCTGGCTCGACTCGCCGCACGGTCCCCTGAGGCGCGGCGGGTACTCCGCTCCCTGGCGCCGGCCGGCCGGCCGCTGACCCGCGACGACCTGGCGGCAATCACCGAGGCCTTCGAGGCGGAGCAGACGTCCGCGCCGCCGCGCTCGTCGAGCGCCCCGCGGCGCGGCGACGGCGTGCTCGATCCCGATCTGACGGCAGGACTCGAGGAGGCGATCGAATTCGGCTTCGTGGTCGAGGATGGCGACGGGCTGTCCCTGCGCCACGAGCTCGTCGCTCGCGCGATCGAGGCCGACTTGCTGCCGGCCGCCCGGATCCGTCATCACGCCTCGGTGGCGCGGGCGCTCGACGACCGTCCGTTCATCGCCATGCACCACTATGCCGTCGCCCTCGATCCCGTGTCGGTGCGGCGGGTCGCGGTAGCCGCAGCCAGCGAGGCGGCAGCCGTCGATTCGCCGCTCGACGAACTGGCGGCGGTGGAGCTGGCGATCTCAGCCGGGAGCGCGGCGGGCGTCGCGACGCGACATGGCGGTCGCCGCCGCACCGACCCACAGGCGCCGCCGACCACGGAGCTGCATGCCCGTGCCGCCGAGGCGGCCTTCGCTGCCGGCCGGGCCGGGCGAGCGGCGGCGTATCTCGACGCGGCCATCGCCGCGATGGACGCCCGGCGGGATCGCACGAGACTCGGATTGCTGTACGACCGCTTGGCCCACATCCGGCGCATCGCCGGCGACGCCGAGGGCGCGGTGCAGGCGCGCCGCCGGGCCGTGGACCTGGTGCCCAGCAGCCCGACGCCCGCCCGCGCGGCGGTCGTCGCTGGCCTCGCTCAGATGCTGATGCTCGAGGGCACCTTCTCGGAAGCCGATCGGCTCGCTCGCGAGGCCATCAGGATCGCCCGGGCATGCGAGCCGCCGGCGCGACGGTGGGAACTCCACGCCACGACCACGCTGGGCGTCTCGCTCGGCTGGCGAGCGGACCCGGAGGCGGCGTTGGCGATGCTCACCGACGCACGAGCCGCCGCCGAGGCCCTGGGCGACCTCGACGAGCTCTTCCGCGTGCACGCCAACATGACCACCGTCCTCGAGCTCGCCGGGCGCCACGAGGAGGCAGTCGAGGTGGCCAAGGCCGGGATCGAGGCGGCGCGCGAGGCGGGTCTGGAAGCCGTCTACGGCAACGTCCTGCGTGGCAACGCCGCAGACTCCCTGTTCCTGCTCGGCCGCTGGGACGAAGCCCGGGCCATGAGCATGACCGCGCTCGAGTGGCTGCCCGCTGGGATCAACTTCCTCAACGCCCTGGTCGCGCTCGCCACGGTCGAGATCGAGCTGACGGCCGGCGAGGCCGCGGGCCGGCTGCTCGGCCAGACGCTGCTCGAGCTCGAGGCCGTCCGGGACGCCCAGCAGTCGGTGCCCCTCCATCTCGCTGCGACGTCGTTCGCGCTA
The DNA here is from genome assembly GCA_035688805.1 of Candidatus Limnocylindrales bacterium. Classification (GTDB taxonomy): domain Bacteria; phylum Chloroflexota; class Limnocylindria; order Limnocylindrales; family CSP1-4; genus SPCO01. Next base: position 1,020 of record DASSMQ010000141.1, on the reverse strand, counting down.
TGGCGCGGGGATCTCGCCGACGCGCGTCGCGCGGTGGATCGCGGCTGGTCATTGATCCGTGCCACGGAGGACTGGATCCTGGCCGCGCGGACCGCGGCGACGGCCATCGAGGTCGACGCGGCGGCCGCCGCCGAAGCGCGTGAACGGCGCGACCTGGCCGGTCTCGCCTCGGCCCGGGAACATGCGCGCGACGTCCTGCGCGCCGCCGAGGCGGTCGTCAAACGGCACGGCGTGGATCCGGCCATGGGCTCACGCCGACTGGCCGATGCGTGGCTCGCGACGGCTCGAGCGCAGCGGAGGCGCGTCGACGGCCGCGATGAACCGGCCGCCTGGACCGCGGTCGGCGACGCCTGGGAGCAGCTCCACATCCCGTACGAGACGGCTCGAGCCCGGTGGCGCGAGGCCGAGGCGATCCTGGGGTCTGGTGCCGGTCGGGCCGGCCGCGCCGATGCGCGCGCGCCGCTGAGCGAGGCGGTCCGCATCGCGCTGTCGCTGGGCGCGCTGCCGCTGCTCCGCGAACTTCGTGAGCTTGCGGGGCGGGCGCTGATCCCACTGCCGCCGGAGGTCGATCAGCGGCTGGCCGGCCCGGAGGAGCGACCGCGCGAGCTGGTGGGCGTCATGGCCGTCCAGCCGGTCGCGGTCACGACCGGTCCACCCGATGACGATGCGACATCATCCGAGCTGGCGCGCGGACTGGCAGGCCCGGCCGAACCGACGACCCGTGGCGACACGTTCGGCCTGAGCGGTCGCGAGCGCGAGGTCCTCGTCCAGATCGCCCGGGGCCGGACGAACCGAGAGATCGGCGAGCGCCTATTCATCAGCCAGAAGACGGTGGGCGTCCACGTCGGCAACATCCTGGCCAAGCTCGGGGTCTCTGGCCGGGTCGAAGCGGCCGCCGTCGCGATCCGCCTCGGTCTCACCGACCAGACCTGAGACCCGGCACGCGTGCGACGGCACGAACACAGCGGACATAGAACGAGACCCGGGGGGAGGTCCCCGGGTCTCGAATGAGGACGGTCG
>DASSMQ010000140.1:0-2813 GCA_035688805.1 Candidatus Limnocylindrales bacterium | reverse complement strand
CGAACAGGTGGGGCGTCGAGCCCCATGAGCGGGAGTCCACATACCGAACCCCAGCCGCCATACCCCTCGAGTTCCGGACTGAAGCGGTCCGCCTGGACGGCTCGCCGGGCAACTCGATCCGCCAGGTCGCCCGCGATCTGGGCGTCTCCAACGAGTCGCTCCGACGCTGGGCCATCCGGATCGAGATCGACTGCCCTGACAGCCCCCGTCTGTCGACCGACGATCGGGCCGAGCTGACCCGCCTGCGCCATGAGAACCGGACCCTCCGGATCGGGCTGGAGTCCTGAATGAAGCCGCGGGGGGCGGCCCTCGTGCCCTGCCTGCCGCGGTCCCCCCGGTGCGATCGCGCGCGTCGGCGATCGTACTCGCGACGCTCCGCGTGGCGAGAGAGTCCAGCACACGACGGCAGTCCGGTCGATGGGCATCCGGTCGTACCGGACAGGGCGGCAGTCAGCACCGACAACCGGCTGATCCGACCGGATGTGAACTACTTCGGCGTCGAGGAGCGCGACCTCCCGGGCTGACGAGGGACGCTGTGCCGCGCTAGAGCCAGCCCCGCCGGCGGAACAGGATCACGAGCGCGACGAGCATCACGGCCATCAGCGCCAGGACCAGGAAGAACGTGATCGGTTCGTCCTGACCCGGGAACGGCGTGTTCATCCCGAACAGGCTCGCGATCAGGGTGAGCGGCAGCAGGACGACGCTCGCCGCGGTCAGGATCCGGAACGAGTCGTTCAGTCGGTGCGACAGCACCGACTCGTTGGTCGACTCGAGGCCCTCGATGACTTCCTTGTAGTTCTCGAGGGTGTCCCAGATCCTCTCGGCGGCGTCCGAGATGTCGTCGAAGTAGATCTCGAGCTCTTCCTGGAGATAGCGCTGCTTGGTCCGCTCCAGGTCGCGCAGCACCGCCCGCTGGGGCCGGACGATCTTGCGGAAGTTGATGATCTCCTGCTTGGTATCGGAGATGTCGCGGACGATCTCAGACGATCGACCCTCGAAGATGTCGTCCTCGAGCCGCTCGAGCTTGAGCCCCGTCTTGCGGAGCATCGGGAACGACGCGTCGACGCCCGTGTCGACGATCTTGTAGAGCAGGTAGCCCGGGCCCTTCGAGAAGACATCCTGGCGCAGGTCGCCCTTCTCGCGGTATCGCTCGAACATCGCCGACAGGGGCGGCAGCGGGATGTTCGGCATCGTGATCAGGTAGTCGGGGCCCATGAACAGGTCCAGCTCGGCTGTCAGGATCCGCCCACTGTCCTTGTCGAAGAGTGGGAAGTGCAGCACGATGAAGACGTAGTCGTCGTACTGGTCGAGCTTCGGACGCTGGTTGCGCGAGAAGACGTCCTCGTAGTCGAGCGGGTGGAAGTCGAAGTGCTCCTCCAGCCAATCGCGATCCGCCGTCCGGGGCGATTCGATGTGGATCCAGCGCAATCCGGCCGCCTCGATGATCTCGGGGTCGGCGATCGCCTCGGGCATCGGCGCATCCACCGTCCCGTCGGGGCGACGGCGGCTGTGCGGGCGCGGGATCGGACGCGGGAGGGCGAGGTTCGGCACGGCGTGATGGTACGGCACGGAACGTGCTGACCGGCGCGGTCGGGACCCGGCTCCGGAGCGGGGCGCGAGCGCAGGCACAGGAGCTCGGGACGTGGCTCGATCGGCATCCCACTGCGGGTCCGCTGGTGGCGCTCGCCGCCTGGCTGGCGATCGTGGCGTTCGCGGAACCATGGGGTCGACTCTGGGGGACGGGCCAGGATGCCTACTGCTACTGGTTCCCGACCCTTGCCGCCCCGTACGCGCGCTCGGACTGGACCGATCCGATCGCCTACGTCTACTCGCCCGCCTTCCTCCAGCTGCTCGAGCCGATCCGGCGACTGCCCTGGCAGGCATACATGGGGGCTTGGACGCTCATCCTGCTGGGCTGCGTCGCCGTGCTCACCGGGCGCCGCTGGTTCGCGGCTGGTGTCGTGCTCGCCCTCATGGAACTCGCCGGAGGCAATATCCACCTGGTCCTGGCCGCGGCGATGGTCCTCGGCTTCCGCTGGCCGTGGACCTGGTCGATCGTGCTGCTGACGAAGATCACGCCCGGCATCGGGCTGGTCTGGTTCGCCGTCCGGCGCGAGTGGCGGTCGTTGGCCATCGCCTTGGGCGCCACAGCGCTGATCGTCGCGGCGTCGTTCGTCGTCTGGCCATCCGCATGGGCGAGCTGGCTCGACGTGCTGACCCGCGTCGCCGGGCGCGACGGGACATGGGCCGCGGTGCCGATCCCGTTCCTCGTGCGGCTGCCGTTCGCGCTGGCACTCGTCGTCTGGGGCGCCCGCACCGGCCGGCGCTGGACCGTGCCGGTGTCGGGGATGCTGGCGCTTCCCGCCCTGTGGTACGGCGGTCTGTCGATGTTGCTGGCGGTCATCGTGCTGCGCGAACCGGTCGAGCCGGCGAAGCCCTTCGGGTGGTCGCCGGGTGTGGATCGACGGGTCGAGGCAGGGTCGCCGTAGGGCGCGTGGCCGGGAAGGGCGTCACCTGTCCGGCGGCGGACTGCTCCGGCGAAGGTCCCATCATCCGACCGCGGCCCTGCGGCGTATGGATGCTTGACACCGCACGCATCCCGCGCCGACGGCTCGTCTGGGGGACGACCGTCGGCGCCTCCGTCTGGGAGCCCGTCTCGGTCAGGTCCCAGCGGCGGACGCGACATCGGCCGCGGCCCTGCCGGACGCGCGCCGCAGCCAGATCGCGACCGCTCCGACCACGAAGACCGTCGCGCCGAGGACGAATGGCGCTGGCAGCCCCGCCGCTCGGACCACCGCCGCGCCGAGCGCCGG
>DASSMQ010000139.1:0-21678 GCA_035688805.1 Candidatus Limnocylindrales bacterium | reverse complement strand
CGGTGTCTCGGATCGCTCCAGGAGCAACCCCGTCGTGAAGGTCCCCTGTTGCTCGAGACGGGCGAGGTGGTTGGGCTCGATGCGGGTCAATTCGTTGATCGGCGGCATGGCGACATTATCGACGATGCACGCGGCGCGACGTGGTCAGATGACGTTGCGTGGCTCGATGATCAATCGGTCGAGAGCGGGCCCGATCGCGACGAAGGTCGCGATCGTCACCACCACCAGCAGTAGCCCGACGATGACGATGACGAGGCACCCAGCGACAAGGGTCGCCCCGGCACCGCTCGAGGTCGAGCGGATGACGAGGCTGTGTGCGACTCGATCGTGTAGGCCCTGACGCCGCTCGTCCGCGATCGTCGTCAGCAGGAGGATGAATGGCAGGGCGACCGCGACGATCCCGATGAGGGCCTCGAGACCCGGCAGCACGGCGAGCAGCGACAGGGGCCCACCGATCAGGAGCCAACGCTTGACCGCGGCCGACAAGGTCAGTCCGTGGCCGGTCGTCGCGTCGACCACGCGCATGCGCAGGCCGCGCATGCCCAGCGTCGCGCCACCACCGCTCGTCCAGAGGCCGACGAGGTACAGGAAGCTGACGCCGACCCCGATCAGGGTCACCAGCAGGACCTCGGGTGTCATCGGCAGCGCGACGACCGTCGGCTCACCGGCGCGTTGATCGCGGACGCTCCGGGCGATGTCATCGATGACCGCGGTCCAGTCGATGAGCGTCAAGGACAGGAGGGCCGGGATCAGGCCGACCAGGATCCCGTCGAGCATCCAGGCGATGCCGCGCGCCGCGACGTCTGCGATGACGTGGCCGGCGACAGGCGCGGGGACAGGACCCGTCGGGAGGCGCCAGCCGGAAACGGGTGTCGGCGGCGTCGGCGCCTGCCATGCGGTCGTCGGAGCCTCTGGATGCGGCGGTTCCGGTGCCGTCGGCGGCGCCACGTCTGGTGGACGCCCCGCTCCAGGCTCCGGCGGGCCGTCGGGCAGCGTCGGCCGACCCTCGTCGTTCGGATCGCGCACGCCCCCTCCGTCCACGCTTCCGAGCCTAGCGGATGGCGGCGGCAGCCGCTGCGGTACGCTGGCCGCACCGATGGACGAATCACCGCCGTCAACGGGATCGGAGACGATCCCCTTCGCCGGCCTCCGCCGTCACGCCCGGTCACTCGTCGTGGGTGGGCTGCTCGTGGCGGCGGTGATGCTGCTCGTACCCGACATCACGCCTCATCCGCCAGAGCTCCCGCCGGTCCAGCTGGTACACGGGCGGATCGTGGGACTGCTGCCGGCCACCGAACCGGGCCAACCCGACATTCGGATCAAGGTCCTCGACGGGACCCCGGGCGGACCGAAGTCGGGCGACGTGGTCGACGGTGTCATGCAAGGCCCGAACGGCCTCGAGGACCGCCCCGAGTTCGGCGTCGGCGACGAGGTCGTCGTGAACATCTCGACCGACCCGTCCGCGCCGTTCATCTCGGTCAACGATCGCTATCGCATCCCGACACTCGCCCTGCTCGTCGGGTTGTTCGCACTGGCCGTCACGGTGGTCGGTGGTTGGCGCGGGATCCGGTCATTGATCGCATTGAGCCTGACGCTCGCGGTCGTCCTCCGCATCGTGGTGCCGCTCATCCTGGCGGGCTGGGATCCGGCGCTGGTGGCGATCGTCACCGCCTCGGGCGTCACGCTCGCGACCTTCCTGATCACCGAGGGCATCCGCACCCAGACCGTGGCGGCCGTCATCGGGACCGCGGCTTCGGTGACCATGGTCGCGATCCTCGCTGTGGTGTTCGACACGCTCGCGCGGTTCAGCCCGTTGCGCGGCTCCGAGGAAGCTGGGTTCCTGCTTTCGCTTGGCGGGACGAGCGTCGATATCGGCGGTCTCGTCCTCGCAGCCGTGATCTTCGGGGCGCTCGGGGTGCTCGACGACGTGACGGTCACCCAGGCCTCGACGGTGCAAGAACTGTTCGCGGCGGACCCAGGCGTCGATCGCTGGCGGCTCGCGAGCCGGGCCATGAACGTCGGGCGGTCACACATCGCGGCGACCGTCAACACCCTGGTGCTGGCCTATCTCGGGGCATCCCTTCCGCTCATCGTCCTCTTCGCTGCGGGCCGGCAGGACCCGTTCCTCATCGCCTCTGGCGAAGTGGTGGCCGTCGAGATCGTCCGCGCCCTGGTCGGGAGCATCGGCATCGTCGCCGCGGTGCCGTTGACGACCGCCGTTGCGGTGGCACTCGTCGGCCGGCGTATGCCCGGCGCTCGCCACGACGAGCCGAGTGGGGCGCACGTACGCGACTCGACCTCCTGACGACCCGCGCTGTCGGTGCGCGGCGGCGCCGGTGACGCATCGGAGGACTGGCACGTCTGGACCGCATCCGTATCATGTGGTCCCCATCTTCGTGGTCGAGGGGCCCCGATGATCACGCGAATCGTGCGCGGCGTACTCCGTCCGAACTCGGAAGGCCGGGTCTTCGAGCTGCTCCGCGCCGCGAGTACGGCAAACCCACGGCCGCCCGGCATGCTCGGCATGTCGATCAGCCGCCAGGTCCGCGACGGCTGCATCGAACTCGTTGCCGTCACGGTCTGGGAGGACATCGAGTCGATGGCCGCGATCATGGGCCCCTCCTGGCGCGACCCGAGCTGGCTGCCCGAACTGGCCGATGCGGTCGAGCGCAGCAGCCTCGAGATCCTCGAGACGGTCGTGTCGTCCTACGAGGACCTGCGGCTCCTGGCCGTGGCCGACTGACACGGGACGAGGCCGCCGGCCCAGAGCCGACGGCCTCGTCGTCCAGTCAGGGCCGGGTCATCCCCGACCGCGGGACTGGTCCGCGCTACTGACCGAACGTCGAGAGGAAGTCCTGGGTGGGTGTGCCCAGGCCCGTGACGTTGTCCCAGCCGGCGTGGGTCGACTGCGTCGGCGAGCCGGAATAGTCGTCGAACGTGCGCAGGAAGTCCGACGTGCCCTGGCTGGCGTCGACGCTGTTCACGAAGTTGCGCCGTGCGACCGCCGTCTTCACGGACAGGACGTCGTAGAAGGCGCCGGCGTGGGCATAGAACAGGGGGTTGGCGAAGCCGTGCGGCGAGCCGGCCGCCTGATCCGCGAGGGCCATCAGACCCGCGAAGATCGGGCTCGACAGGCTCGTGCCGCCGATGCGGTACTCGTCGTAGTAGGCCCCATCCGGGAACGTCTGGGTCTGCCCGATCAGGAGGCCCGTCTGCGGGTCGCCGAGGGCCGCGACATCCGGGACGGCACGGCCGGTCGCCGTGATCGACGCCTGATAGGACGGCTTCGCGAAGACCCGGCTCACGCCGCCGCCCGAGCCATACAGCCAGGCAGCGCGCGTGCAGACGAGGGTCGTCTTGTTGCACGCGTACGTGGACGTACCCCAGCCGGTCTCCAGTTGGCGGGTGTTCGCCGCGCTCACCCCGAGGCTCGTCCCGCCGACGGCGGTGACCCACGGGCTCGACGCCGGGAAGTCGGCGGACGCGACACCCAGCACGGAGGTCTCGTCACCGCTGTCGCCGGACGAGAAGTACACCCCGATCCCTTCGATCGCGGCCTGGACCAGGGTCTGGTTGTATGGCTTGATGAAGCCGGGTGGCAGGAACTCGCCGTGCCAACCGTACGAATTGGTGACGATCTGAGCGAGGTGCCGATCGACGACGTGGTTGAGGGCGGCGTCGAGGTCCTGGTAGTTGTTCGGCGCCCCGACGTAGACGATCTTCGCCGCGGGGGCCATGCCGTGGACCGCCTCGACGTCGAGCGTCTCCTCACCGTACCAACCCTGCGGATCCTGGCGCGGATTCTGCGGTCGTCGGAAGATGCCTGGCGGCACGACCTGGGTGAACTGCCCGCTCGTCATGGTCGGCAGCCCGCGATTGGTCGACCACTGGTTGACGTCCTGGAGGATCGTCGGCGACGCGTACGCGTCGATGATCGCCACCGTCTGGCCGGCGCCGTCATAGCCGCTGATCCCGTAGGCTCCCTTGATCTGGGCGGGGGTATAGCCCTTGACGGTCCACGGCGCGGTCGCCGGGCTGCTCAGGTCGGTGAAGCCTGTCGGATAGGCGTACGGCGAGACCTTCTCGGCCCAGAACGTCGACAGCGGCGGCGAGTTCCGGAAGCCTGCGCTCGGCGGCGCGTTCTTGTCGACGACCGTGTTCGAGTGGATGAACTCGTAGCTCTGGTCGATGCCGATGGCGCCGCTGATGAGCGGCGCGATGGTGGTCGGCACGCTCAGGTCCCGTGCCGGGGCCCGGAGCTTCATGCCGGAGACCCGATAGACATTGATCGTGGTCGCAAATGCTGTCTCGATCTGCCTGACCGTGCCCTGGGCCGCGATGAAATGCCGATTCGCCGGGGTGTTGACGATCACGAACCCGTTGGCCTTGAGCCAGTTATGGACGGCCGTGGCCTGCGCCGCGGTCGGCGCGAAGGTCGATCGGAACTGCGCCGGCGAAAGGTAGTGCCGGTATGACGCGCTCTTCGGGTCCGAGACGGCTCGTGCCAGCGCCTCCGCGGCGGCCGCGTTCCGCCAGCCGAGGTACAGCCTGAAGCCGACGACCTGGGTCGAGCTGGCGTGCCCGACGAGGGCCGTGGACGTCGCCCACGTCGGGGTGGTCCCCCGGACGATCGAGCGTGACGCGGCGTCGACGCTCGAGCCGAAGCCAGCCAACAACAGCGAGCCGAGCATGAGGGCGCCTGCGAGGCGCGCGGTACCGGACGTTCGACGATGCAACTCGTCTCCTCCTTCGTCCCCGGATTCGCGACGGCGCGGTGCTGTGGCGGAGATGGGACCGGCGCCGCTCCTGCGCAACCGAGGGATGCGGAGGCAGCTGCCGTTTCCTCCCCGGCAGGGACCGCTCTGTTGGGACTCTTATTGCCGCCAAGGGCCCGGACTGTCAATCCGCCGAGGCGTGTTGTTAGGCCTCTGTAAGGCGTCCCTGGGCGAGGAACAGACGGGCTGGTCGCACCGTCGTCAGTCGATCGGATCGAGACCCTGCGGGTCGGCGTCCCGCCTGGGCGCCCATTCGGCCCGGCGACGGTAGGCCGCTTCCGCTTGCGCGCTGGCGACGACGAAGCCGGCCTGGTCGCCGTGTCGTGCCGCGCGCGTGACTCGCTCTTCGGCGCGGTCGCTTGCGCGCCGGCGCCTGTTGACGTGGTCCGTCACGGCTCACCTCGGGCCCGTCCACGCCCCCTGCGAGCCGCATCCTACTGTGGCCGATCTCGGTTGGATAGCCCTTTCGATGTCGTCGGAGGCCTGAGGCGTCCCCGGGCAACCGCCGTCAGTCTCGCAATCCGCTCACGGGCGTCATCGATCGCTCCCGGGACCACCGAGCGGACCACTCCCGCGCGCTTGGCGGCTTCCAGCTCGGGAGCGCATGAGTCGTGCGGGAGTGTGGTCGGGGCGGCCGGATTTGAACCGACGACCACCAGTCCCCCAGACTGGTGCGCTACCAGACTGCGCCACGCCCCGACGGGCCCCGCAGTCTAGCACGCGTCAGACGCTGGTCCCGACCTCCGACAGGACCGTGCTGACCTGGCTCCCGACGATCACGAGGGAGAACAAGGCGAGCACCGCCAGGATGGGGATCAGGATCACCAGCACGAGGCAGGTCCAGACCAACGTGTTGGACGAACCCACCGGGCGCACCACCGCCGTCTCCGCATAGCGGTCGTGGAGCCCCTGCTTCGTCGGGCTGGATGCCGTCGTGATCCACAGGACGATCGCCCACACGAATTCCATCAGGCCGGCCAACGAGCCGAACCCGGGCACCACCCCGACGATCGGCAGGAAGAGGCCAAGACCCAGCCAGCGCTTGACGGCCTGCTCCGTCGTCAGGGACCGACCGTCAGCGGCGTTGCCGACCTGGATCTTGAACAGCATCTGGCCGAGTGTGGCCCGTCGGCCGCCTGACCAGAAACCGATGAAGTAGGCCGCCCCCACCAGGGCGCTCACGAGGTTGAAGGTGGGGCTGTATACGACCCCGCTGCCGAGGGTCGTCGGGGCCTGGGCCCCCGGGACGATCGCCGCAACAGCGGTCGCCAGCAACGAGATCAGGAACGTATCCACGAGGAATGCCACGAGCCGGCTGACCGTGCTGGCGTATTCGAGGCCGGGTACCACCTCGGTGCGCGCCGGGGCGGTCACCCATCCACTCGTCGCTCCTGGCGGGGGCGGCGTCGACATCGTGGGGGTTGCATCGAGGATCGGTCCGGACGACGCGGCGGGTGCACCCCACGGCTGGGCCGGTGGCGCGGCGGGCGTCGGCGCGACCTGGGTCGCGTCTGGCGTCGGCGAGGGCCACGACTCCTGGGGAGGCACCGTCGGCGTGACTTGGGTCTCGTCGGGTGCCGGCTCGGCCGGCGTGGGCTCGTCCGGTCTCGGCGCGCTGTCGTCGGGCGGCATCGTCATCGGGTTCCACCTCTCCCTGCTGGCGAGTCCGTCCAGTCTGCCAGACGCATCAGCCGCGCGACGCTCCGGCGCGACGTCAGCCGAGGTCCTGCAGCTCGTCCTTCGATTCGCGGGAGAGCAGGTCGATCAGGCAGCGCTGCACGCTCTTGCCCTCGAACAGGGCGTTGTGCACCTCGCGGGCGATGGGCATCTCGACGCCATAGCGATCGGCCAGGGCCAATGCCGCGTCGACCGTGTAGGCACCCTCCGCGGTGCCCGGGAGCGTCGCCTCGATGTCAGCCCACGACCGACCGCGCGCGAGCTCCTCCCCGAGTCGGTGGTTGCGCGACAACGTCGAGCCGCAGGTCGCGATGACATCGCCGATGCCGGCGAGGCCGGCGAACGTCAGTCGATTCGCACCGGCGGCGGCCCCGACCCGGATCATCTCGGCGAGCCCGCGGGTCATGAGGCCGGCCTTGCCGTTGTCGCCAAACCCGAGGCCGTCCGCGGCGCCGGCGGCGATGGCCAGGACGTTCTTGAGCGCTCCGCACAACTCGACCCCGAGGATGTCCGGGTTCACGTAGAGCCGGAATTCCCGGCGGCCGAGGCGCTCGGCGATGCGCGTCGCGAGCGCGAGATCCTCCGCAGCGACCACCGCGGATGCCGGCAACCCGCGTGCGATCTCCGTGGCGAGGTTCGGTCCGGACAACGCGGCGATCCGGTTCGGTGCGATCCGGCCAGCCTCGGCGATGACCTCGCTCATCCGGAGCAGGGTGCCGCGCTCGAGGCCCTTGACCACCGATAGGACGTCGGCGCCGGCCGGGATGGACGGACCGCTCGCCGCGGCGACGGAGCGCAGGTGCGAGGACGGCACCGCGAAGATCACGAGGTCGGTCGCGGAGGCGAGCGAGCCAGCATCGGCCGTCGGGACGATGGCGTCCGGCAGGTCGATCCCCGGCAGCCGCCGCTCGTTGCGCCGGCTACGGACGATCTCCTCGGCCACCTCAGGCCGGTGACAGAGCAGCGTGACGGGTTCTCGCCTCGCGACGATCGCGGCGAGGGTCGTGCCCCAGGCTCCGGCTCCGACGACCGCGACGGACGGGCCTGCCGCCATCAGCGACCCCGGCGTGGCCGGCTCGGGGCGGATCGTCGGGTCGGTTGGCCGGCACTCGCCGCCGCGCGCCGGCGGCGACGCGGGAGCTTGACCGAGGTCCGGTCCCGGAAGACCAGTCGGATGGGCGTCCCATCGAACCCGAACGTCTCGCGCAGCCGGTTCTCGAGATAGCGTCGATACGAGAAATGGACCGCCGAGGCGTCCGAGGCGAAGAACACGAATGTCGGCGGGGCGATCGCGACCTGGGTCGCATAGAAGATCCGGGGCCGCTTCCCGCGGACCATCGGCGGGGGGGTCCGGTCGGTCGCCGCGCTCACCAGCCGATTGAGTTCGCCGGTCGGGATCCGCCGTCGGCGCTCCGCCCAGATGTCGACGGCCAGTTCGAGCACACGCCCGACCCGCTGCCCGGTCTTGGCGCTGATCGAGACGACCGGCGCGAACTCGATGAACGGCACCTCGTTGCGGATCCATTCGACGTACTGGTCGAAGGTCCGATCGGTCTTCTCGGCGACGAGGTCCCACTTGTTGACCGCGAGGACGAGGCCCTTCCCCTCCTCCACCGCGTAGCCCGCCACGTGGGCATCCTGGGAGGTGAGCCCCTCGACCGCATCGATCACCAGCACGGCCACATCGGCACGGGCGAGCGCCGTGAGGGCTCGCATCGTCGAGTAGCGCTCCGCAGCGGGACCGCCGGCGACCTTGCCGCGCCGTCGGATGCCAGCGGTATCGATCAGGATGACCTCGCTGCGGCCCCACGCGAGCCGGGTGTCGATCGCGTCGCGCGTGGTCCCGGGCACCTCGGAGACGATCGCCCGCTCCTCGCCGAGCAGCGCGTTCAACAGACTCGATTTGCCGACGTTGGGCCGCCCGACGAACGCGATGGCGGCCGGTGCGGTGTCGGCCTCGGCCGCGATCGCGGCATCCCAGCGCGCCGCCTCGGCATCGCCTGGGGAGTCCTCGTCGGCGCGGTCCTCGCCCTGCCCGTCACCCTCGAGGTCGGCCTCCGGTTCGCCGACCACGAAGGGCTCGAGCCTGCCCGCGGCGACCTCGTCGGCCCAAGCGTCGGCCTCGGCCTCACGTGCCTTGCGGGCGCGCTCGGCCTCGCTTTCGGGCGGCAACGCCCACACGATCGCGTCGAGGAGATCGCCGGTCCCGCGACCGTGCGACGCGGAGATCGCGTACGTCTCATCCCAGCCCAGCGCGTGGAACTCGGCGCCCTCGAGCTCACGCTTCTCGTTGTCCGCCTTGTTGACCGCCACGATCACCGGTGCCGTGGCACGCCGCAGCAGCTCGGCTGCTTCGAGATCCGCAGGGGTCATCCCGCTGGCGGCGTCGACGACGAAGACGATGGCGTCGGCCTCGGCGATGGCCAGGCGGGCCTGCTCCTGGACGCGCAGCTCGATCGGGTCGTCGGTGTCGGCTTCGAGCCCGCCCGTGTCGACGATCACGAAACGCCGGCCGTTCCACTCGGCGTCCCCGTACAGTCGATCGCGGGTCGTCCGGGCGCGATCCTCGACGATGGCCGTGCGCGCACCCAGGATCCGGTTGAACAGCGTGCTCTTGCCGACATTCGGTCGCCCGACGATCGCGACGAGGGGGATCGCCCGGCCGTGTCGGGGCACGGCACCTGGGACCTGGGTGCGGCCTGGCACGGCCTTACGCGGCGCCGACGGCCGGTCGACTGACCTGTGGCAGCGATGTGGTCCGGCCGGCGGGCGTCGCGGCTCGCTCGAGGGCGGCCTCGGCGAGATCGTCAGCCCGCGACGCAGCCTCCGACGTGCCGGCGAGCTCGAGGATCCGCCGGGTCACGTCGCGCAGGTCCTCGATCGGGGTCGATGTGCCCCCGGTGATGCCGACCACCCGCTTGGAGTCGAAGAGGCTCGCGTCGGTCAGATCACGGACGCCCTCGATCTGGATCGCATGCGTCCCGGCGATCTCGCACAGCCGGGTGAGCTCCTTGGTGTTGGCGCTCGAGCGGCCACCCACGACGACCATCAGGTCGACCTCGGCCGCCGTCTCCATCGTGTCCTGCTGGCGACGGATCGTGACCGGGCAGACCGTGTTGACGATCTTGAGTTCGTGGGCCCGCGACACCATCAACGCTGCCAGCTTCTCGAACTTCCACGGTGGCTGGGTCGATTGCGAGAGGAGAGCCATCCGCTTCTTGCGCGGGATCGCCGCGTCCCACTCCTCTTCCTCGTCGACGACGATGGCGTCTGGTGCGAACCCGAGGAGCCCGACGACCTCGGGGTGCTTCGGGGTACCCAGGACCACGATCGTGTAGCCCTCGCCGACCAGGCGGGCCAGTTCCTTCTGCTCCTGGATCACCCAGGTGCACGTCCCGTCGATGACCTCGAGGCCACGGGCCTCGGCGCGCTCCATCACGTCGGGTCGGACACCGTGCGCCCGGATGACCACGGCTGCGCCGTGATCGACGTCGTCGAGCGTCTCGACCGTCTGGATGCCCAGATCCTGGAGATCGCGGACCACGCCTTCGTTGTGGACGACCTGCCCGAGGGTATGCGTCGCCTTGCCCGCGGCGGAGGCCTCTTTCGCCTTGTCGATCGCCTCGCGGACGCCGTAGCAGAACCCGGTCCGCTTCGCGATGCGGACCTCCTGGACCGTTCCCACGGCCCGATTATCGCACGGCGACCCCGTCGGACCCCTCGACGGCGTCGGCGGAGGACCCGTATCGGCCGCGCTGACGGGCGGGCAACAGGGCCCCGATCCGCCGCATGATCAGGTCGGTGGCGAGGCCCTTGGCGGTCCGTCGGTCGATGCCGGGCGGGAGGACGTCGGCGAGACGGAACGGGGAACCGACACGGACGGTGACGCGGCCACCGGGATGGGGCAGCCTCTGGCCGCGCGGCCAGCGCTCGTACGCTCCGGTGATCCCGACTGGGACGATCGGTGCACCGGAGCGCAGGGCCAGGACCGCGACCCCGTCCCTCCCCTCCCCGAGCAACCCGTCGTGGCTGCGGGTGCCCTCGGGGAACACGAACAGCACGTGGTCGTCGTCCAGGATCCGCTTGGCGATCCGGAAGGCGTCGACGTCGGCGCCCGACCGATCGATGGCGTGGACACCGCCGTTCCGGGCGATCCATCCGACCAGCGGCCAGGCGAACAGCTCACGCTTGCCGAGCCACTGCCAGCGGCGGCCGAATCGGGGCATCAGCGACGACCCGAGCACGACGGCGTCCAGGTTCGAGGAATGGTTCGCCGCGACGATGAGCGGGCCCGTCCTGGGGATCTCGTCGAGGGCGCCGACCACGCTGACCCGGGTGAACCCGGCCAGTCCCAGACGGGTCGCCCCCGCCAGGACGGACATCCACGGGGCGATCGCCTCGACGACCGGGGTGACGGGACGGTCGTCGCTCATCGGCTCGATCCCGGCGCCGGTTCGAGTCGCGCCTCGGCGTCGCGGATCGCCCCGACGACCGCGGCCACGGTGTCCTCGAAGGCATTGCCGTCGGTGGTGATGATCCGGGCACCGGGCGGGACGCGCAGCGGCGCGATCGCCCGGGAGGCATCCAGGCGGTCCCGACGGCGGAGGGCCCCGAGGATGGACGCCGCTTCCGGCCCGTCGGGATCGAGACCGCGTTGCTCGGTGCGACGCCGGGCGCGCTCTTCGACCGAGGCATCCAGAAAGAGCTTCAGGTCGGCGTCGGGCAGCACGATCGTGCCGATGTCGCGACCGGCCATGATGATCCCGCCTCGAGCGGCGAGGTCGCGCTGCCGCCCCAATAGGGCCTCTCGGACCTCCGCCACGGCCGATACCGCAGAGACGGCCGCCTCGACCGCCGGACTCTGGACCTGCTCGGTGTGGTCGACCCCGTCGACCACCACCCGCGAGAGGCGTCCGTCCCGGTCGGGGATGAGCTCGATCGCTCCGACCAGGTCGACCAGGCCCTCGGGGTCGTCGACCGGGACGCCACGCTCCTCGGCGAGCCAGGTGACCGCCCGGTACAGCAGCCCGGTGTCGCAGAACCGATAGCCGACCGTACGGGCGGCCGCCGCGCCGACGCTGCTCTTGCCCGACGAGCCCGGCCCATCCAGCGTCACCACGAGTCCGTCCATCGGGACCAAGGATACCGGCGGCCTTTCGGCCGCCGTCACGCTCGCGACGGAGCTGGACGGGACCGACCGGCTCCGGCCCCCAGCCCGCGTACCTCGGGGGCCTTGAGGATCCGGACCGTCCCGCTGCGCAGGCCGTCGATCCGCACGGGGCCGATGCGGACGCGGACGAGCCGGGCGATCGGCGCACCCACCCCCCCGAACATCCGCCGGATCTGGCGCTTCCAGCCCTGGGCCAGGGTGGCCCGATACCAGACCAGTCCTTCGACCGGGACCGGGCGCAGCAGGTCGGCCAGACGCCGGGTTTCGATGTCGGTCATCGGCCGCAGGCCGGTCAGGGTCGCGAGACCCTCATCGAGGTGGATGCCGGCCTGGAGGGCCGCGGCCTGGTCCTCGTCGAGCGGTCGGTCCAGCGCGATGGCGTACTCACGCTCGACGCCATGCCGCGGATGCAGCACCCGCTCCGCCCAGTCGCCGTCGTTGGTCAGCAGCAGCATGCCCTCGCTGTCCTGGTCGAGCCGGCCGACCGGATAGAGTCGCGCCCCGTCCGGGACGAGCGCCGTGGGGACGAAGTCGAGCACCGTGGAGCTCGCGTGCCGATCCCTGGTCGTCGAGGTCACGCCGGGGGGCTTGTGGAGGAGCAGGTAGCTCGTGGCGGCGGCGGCCCCGATGACCCGGCCGTCGACGGTGATGACCTGACGCTCCGGATCGGCCTGGCTGCCCACGGTCGCGACCCGTCCGTCGACCGCGACGCGTCCGGCGGCGATCATCGCCTCGGCCCCCCGTCGCGAGGCGACCCCAGCCGCCGCGAGCACCTTCTGGAGTCGCTCGGCCGGCATCAGGTCGCCTTGTCGCCGCCGGTCGGATCGACGTCGGGGAACATCCGCTCGGTCAGCGTCTCGCCGCCTTCCTCCCCGAGTCGAGCGGCGACGTCGACGTCGAGTGCCGGCAGCTCGTCGAGACTGGTCAGCCCGAACCGCTCGAGGAACTCGAACCCGGTCCCGTACAGGAACGGGCGCCCGGGGGCGTCCGAGCGGCCGAGTTCGACGATCAGGCGGCGATGGAGCAGCGTCCGGACGGTGTGGTCGGAATCCACCCCACGGATGCGCTCGACGCCGGCCCGGGTCACTGGCTGCCGGTAGGCCACGATGGCCAATGTCTCGAGGCTGGCCGGCGAGAGACGCACGGCGTCGGCGCCGACGTAGCGCGCGACGAGCGGGCCCGCGTCAGGGGCCGTCGCGAGCTCGACCCGGTCGCCGTCGATGAGCAGGCGGATCCCACGGTCCCGCAGCGACACCTCGAGGTCGCCCAGCCGTTCGTCCACCATCGCCCGCTCGACACCGGCCAGCGCCGCGATCTCGCGGCGGGTCAGCGGTCGCTCGGCCACGAACAGGAGTCCCTCGAGGACCGCTTCGGTCAGCTCGAGCGGCACTCGCTCCTCGACGGTCGGCTCGGTCGGCTCGGTCGGATCGGTGGGTTCCGTGCCTGCGGTTTCGCTGGAGATGATGGCCTCGATCACCTCGGGGTCGTCGGTCTCGTCGATCACGCGAACGACTCCAGCGATTCATCGAGCGGTGCGTCATCAGCCGCCTCACCGGTCGAGCGGGCGACGATCGGACCCCACGGCTCGAGCTGCTCCACGACGATCTCGCGCCGCTTCATGAGCTCGAGCATCGCCAGGAATGTCACCGCGACGACGACCCGGTCCCGCACGCCGCGCAGCAGCTCCTGGAGAACGACGGTCGGTGCGTCGCGGAGCGCTGCCCGGATGATGGCGGCGCGCTCGTTGAGCGTCACGATGCGGGGTACGAGCTCGGGGGGTGGTTCCGGCGGCGGAGCGACGGTCGTGAGGTAGGCCAGGGACTGGACGAGCCGGATGGGGTCGATCGGGCGCACTTCGGTGGCGCGCGCGCCCGCTACTCCAGCGGCACGGGCCACACCGGGCTCACGGCGGAACAGGCCGACCCGGGCGCTGGCCGCCTCGGCCAGTCGCAGCCCCGCGTCACGGTGGGCGCGGTAGAGCAGGAGCCGGGCGCGCAGCTGGGCCTCCGGGTCCGGGCCCTCGTCGAGGTCGCCGGTCCCGGCCGTGACCGCTGGCGGCCGTGGCAGCATCGCCCGACTCTTGATCAGGATCAATTGCGAGGCCACCGCCACGAACGCCGCGATGTTGCCGAGTCGATCGTCGTCAAGCGTGGCCAGTGCATCGAGGTACGCATCGGCGAGGTCACCGAGCGGCACGGTCAGCACGTCGAGCTGGCGCGACTCGATGAGCGACAGGAGCAGGGCCAGCGGTCCGTCGAATGCGTCCAGGCGGACGAGCGTCCGCGTCTCCGGTCGTCGCCCGTCACCGAATTCGACCCCGGGGCCCGAGGCCATCACCGGCACGCCCGGCGGACCGGCTCGGTCGTTCGAGGCCGAGGCTCCGGTCGACATCAGTTCGCCTCGTCGGCAAGGCGGAGCAGCCGACCAGCGACCGGATCCGTCGGGGCGTCCTGGTTCCGGATCAGCTCCACGGTCCGTGGCGAACAGCCGGCCGTCTCGGCCAGGGCCGCAGAGGTGTCGGCATGGCGCCGCAGGACATCGAGGGCGCCAGTCATCCCGGGCAGGACGCCTGCAAACCGCCACACCCAGCCGCCATACGCCTGGCCGAGGGCGTATGCGACGCGCGGCCAGACTCCCGTCCGTCCCTTGCCCGCGTCATGGAGCAGACCGGCGACCAGCAGGTCCGTGTCGTCGACGCCGTCGGCGCGAAGGGTCGCGACGACGTCGAGCCCGTGGCGGCGATCGGCCACGTGCATCGCATCGAACGCCGCCTGCTGCCCGGGAGTCGTCCAGGCGACCAGCTCCGCTCGCTCCGCCGGCTCCACGCGAGCCAGGACGTGCGCGCGGAACTGGCGGACCTTAGCGGCCCACCAGGAGGTCGACGATGCCACCGATGACCGGTCCGATGATCCGCCCGCCGATCGAGCCACCGGGCGGGAAGAAGAACACGAGGAGGAGGAGCAGGAACCCGTATTGCTCGAGGATCGGGCGCCATTGCCAGACGGCGCGCGGCGGGAGGAAGGCGAAGAGCACCTTCGAACCGTCGAGCGGCGGGATCGGGAAGAGGTTGAAGATCATCAGCACGACGTTGATGACGATGAACGTGTAGAGGATCTCGAGGAGCAGCACCGGCACCTGGTCGACGAGCGTCTCACTGCCGATGATGTAGCGCAGCGGCAGGGCCGCGGCGACCGCCAGGACGAGGTTCGAGAGCGGGCCGGCGGCAGCGACGATCGCCTCTCCCCAGCGGCCACCCTCGAGATTCATCGGGTTGACGGGGGTGGGCTTGGCCCAGCCGAAACCGAATGCCCCGCTGAGGAACGTGACCGCCAGCAGGATGCCGCCGAGCGGGTCGAAGTGGGCGATCGGGTTGAGGGTCAGTCGACCCTGCAGTCGGGCCGTGCTGTCCCCCAATCGGTAGGCCGCCAGCGCGTGGGAGTACTCGTGGACCGGGAAACCGACGAGCAGCATGATGGCGATGACGATGACCGTAGCCATCAGGTCGTTGGGCACGGGTGTCCTCTGTGGGGGTCCGCGTATGGTAGTCGGGGCCGGCGGCGCGGGTCAGAGACGGTTCAGCAGCTCGTTCTTCTTGCGCTCGAACTCGTCGGGCGTGATCGCGCCTCGATCGCGCAGGTCGGCCAGGCTCTCCAACGTCCGCGTGACCTCATCGACGGTCAGTGAGCCGCCGGGCGGCGGCGTCGGGATCGGCGTCGAGACCGTGTCGGCACTCGGGGCCGCGGCGATCGGCGCGGGACGCGCCGAGGTCATCGGGGGCGCGATCGACGGCGATGGCTCGTTGCGGATGGGCGGCGAGGCGGGGTAGTCGCCGCGCGCCAGATCCTGTTCGTACTCGTGCTTCGCCTCGAGCATGGCGCGCTTGAACCCGACCGGGTTCACCAGCATGCGGAACAGGCTGATCCCGGCTTCCGAGGCGGTCAGGACCTCGAGGTCGCCGAAGCCGAAGATCCGACCGAACAGCGACTGGGTCAGCACCGCGTCGTTGATCTTCTCGAGCGACGAGTCGGTCGATTTCTTGTTGAGCACGCCCTCGACCATGATCACCCGCCGGTTGGTCAGGACGTACTCCTGGTTCAGGTAGCGGAGAACGACCCAGACGAGCACGGCGACGCCGACGACGAAGAGGCCCAACGCGACGTAGTTGACGACGTCCTGGAGCGGCTGGGAAAGGTTGTTCTTCAGCACCAGCAGCACGACCGCTGCGATCACCGCCAGGATCGTGTAGCGCGCCCCCCACACGAACACGAACCAGTGCTGCTTCTCGCGGTGCATGATCCGCTCCCCGCTCGAGAGCAGACCGTCGGCGTACGCCATCGACGCGTGTCCCTCCTGCGTTTCAGGCCCGCGGATGGGCCCGGCGATAGACGTCCCGGATCCGTTCTCCGGTCAGATGCGTGTACAGCTGGGTCGTGGAGATACTCGCATGCCCGAGCAACTCCTGGACGACGCGCAGGTCGGCGCCACCTTCGAGCAGGTGTGTCGCGAACGAATGGCGCAGGGTGTGCGGGCTGACCTTGCCGGCGAGGCCGGCGCGGTCTGCGGCGCGGGTGACCGCCGCCCACGCCTGCTGGCGTGCGAGACGCCGGCCGCGATCGCCCAGGAACAACGGGCCGCCGCGATGGGGTCCGACGTGATGCGCGGCAAGCAAGGCGGGGCGCGGTCCTTCCAGCCAGGCCCGCAGGTGGTCGATGGCGACCTCGCCGATCGGCACGAGCCGCTCCTTGTCGCCCTTGCCGATCACCCGGACGAACCCGCCGTCGAGCGAGAGGTCCTCGCGATCGAGGCCGACCGCCTCGCTCACCCGGAGCCCCGCCGCGTAGAGCAGTTCGAGCAGGGCTCGGTCGCGCAAGGTCGCGGACCCGGGCCCCGTCGAGGCGGCCTCGAGCAGCCGCTCCACCTCCTCGATCCCCAGGGTGTCCGGCAGGCGCCGAGTCTGGCGTGGCAGGTCGAGATGGGTCGCGACGTCAGTCTCGATGAGGCCCTCGCCGAAGGCGAACCGGTAGAAGCCTTTGAGGGCCGCCGCGCGGCGCCGCAGTGAGGTGGGGGCGAGCGTCCGCTCGCCGGCCCGGCCGCGTCGCGTCCGGGCGGCGAGATAGCGGACGGCAGGATCGGCGGAGCGATCCCAACCGGGCCCGGGGCCTGCAAGCGTCGCCGCGAAGTCGCGCAGATCGCCGCGATACGCACGGATGGTCGCATCGGCCAGGCCGCGCTCGACGTGGAGGTAGGCGAGATAGTCCTCGATCGCCCCGTCGAGGTTCACGCCGGGCGGTCACCCCCGACGGCGCCGACCGCATCCGATCGACGCGCCTCGGCTCGATCGAGCAACTCCCTCGCCGACGCGAGGGCGGCCGGATCCCCAGGGCCGCCACCGAGCATCGCGGCGAGCTCGACGATGCGCCCCTCCCGGTCGAGCCGCTCGACCTCCGTGACGGTCCGGCCGTCACGTTCCCGCTTCGCGATCCGATAGTGCGCGTCGGCATGGGCGGCGATCTGTGGCAGGTGGGTGACGCACAGCACCTGGTGCCGACGAGCGAGGCCCCACAGGGACCGCCCGACCGGGTCGGCGCTACGACCACCGATCCCGGTGTCGACCTCATCGAACACGAGAGTCGGAGTGGCGTCAGCCTCGGCCAGCACCCGCTTGACGGCGAGGGCCACGCGCGACAGCTCACCGCCCGATGCGATGCGGGCCAGTGGCCGAGCTGGTTCGCCCGGGTTGGGCGCCAGGCGGTAGACGACGTGATCGATCCCCGACGCATCGAAGGCGACCGCGTCGCCGTCGACCTCGACCGCCGCTTCACCTCCTGTGGCCGGACGCGGCCCGACCGCGACCTCGAAGACGCCGGGAGGGAACCCGAGCTCCTCCAACACGGCGGTGACCGCGCGGGTCAGGCTCGATGCGGTCGACCGTCGGGCCGTCGAGAGGGCCGCCGCGGCCGTGGCGACCGCCGCCAGCAGCCGAGCATCATCCGACTGCCGACGCTCTCGCTCGGCATCGAGGCCGCGCAACCGGTCGGCCTCGGCCGCGGCACGGTCCCCATGGTCGAGGACCGCCTGCTCGTCGTCGCCGTAGCGCCGGAGCAAGCCGTGGATCACCCCGAGCCGTGCGTCGAGCTCCGCGACGGCGCGTGGGTCGTGGTCGATGCTGTCGGCCAGACGACGTGCCTCGTCGGCGACGTCCGCGACCTCCGCCTCGAGACCGGCCAACCGATCGGCCAGCGGCTCGAACCGCGGATCGAGGCGAGCCAGGGCGCGGGCTTCATGGAGCGCGACAGCGGTCGCGTCTCGGGCGCCCTGCCCTTCGGCGGTGAGGGCCTCACGCAGGGTCGCCGCTCCGCGGGCGATCGCCTCGCCATGCTGGGCCGCGGTCAGACGCGCCCGGATCTCATCGGCCTCGCCGGGTCGCAGGCCGGCACCGGCGATCTCGGTCGCCTCGTGCGTGAGCAGGTCCAGGCGGCGGGCGACCTCGCGCGGGTCGAGGGCCGCGGCGTCGAGCGCCGCCCGGTTCTCGCGCCAGCGGTCGACGGCGGTCGCCATGGCCGCGCGCAACGACTCATGACCGCCGAAGCCGTCGAGCAGGTCGCGTTGCCAGCGCTCATCGAGCAGTCGACCCTGGTCGTGCTGGCCGTGCACCTCGACGAGTGGGCCGATCTCGTCGGCGAGGCGGGCGGCGGTGACCGTGCCGTCGTCGAGCCGGGCGGTCGATCGGCCGTTCGCGGTTACCTCGCGGACCGCGATGAGCGGCTCGGGCAAGCGGTCGAACAACGCCTCCACGACGGCTGTCTCGGCTCCATGGCGGACGAGCGTGGTGTCGGCGCGCGCGCCGATGGCGAGGCCGAGCGCATCGATGAGCAGGCTCTTGCCCGCGCCGGTCTCGCCGGTGATCACGTTGAGCCCAGCGTCGAAGGCGAGGCGCAGCCTGTCGATCAGGGCGAGGTCGGTGACGGTCAGCTCCAGGAGCCGGCCGACCTTGGCGAGCTCTGCGCGATCCGGGGCCGAGGCGGCCATCTCCGGATCTCGGGCCTCGGCGCGATCGGCGGTCACGACGGCAGGAGCTCCACCTTGTGGCGGAGCAAGTCCCAGAAGGGTTGGGCGCCCTTGGGCTCGATGAGCCGGATGGGCCGCTCGAGGGCGTGGATCTCGACGACGTCGCCCACGGCGATCGGCAGGTCCTCCCGGCCGTCGACCGAGACGAGCGCCTCGTGCGCGTCCACCACGCGGCAGCTGACGACCTGTCGCGGACTCACGACGACGGAGCGGATCGCCGAGAGGTACGCCGCGATCGGGGTCACGACGAGATTCCGACTGGCCGGGTCGAGGATCGGGCCGCCGGCCGAGAACGAATAGCCGGTGCTCCCCGTCGGGCTGGCCACGACCAGGCCATCGGCGATGAACGTCGCGAGGTGGGTGTCGTCGATGCTCACGTCGAGCCGGCAGACCCGGGCCAGCGAGCCGCGGGCGATGACGATGTCGTTGAGGGCGATGTGGTCGTCCGAGGCGGATGGTCCGATGCCGCCGCGCAGGATGCGGCCCTCGATGGCCATCCGCTCATCGATCGTGTACTCGCCGGCGGCGATCCGTTCGAGCACGGTCTCGAGCTCCCCTGCCTCGGCCTTGGAGAGGAACCCGACCTTGCCGAGGTTCACCCCGAGGATGGGGACGTCGACCGTCGCGACCGCGCGCGCGGCGCGAAGGAAAGTACCGTCCCCCCCGAGCACGACCAGGGCATCGGTGGTCGGCAGCTCGCGGGTCAAGGTCTCATAGTCGCTCGACTGGGACTGCCACTCACCGATGCCGCGCACGCGGCACCAGCCGGAGGCACGAGCGGCCAGTTCGACGGTCGCGTCGTTGGTCGGGTTGTACGCGAAGCCGATCCGCCTGACGGTGCTCATGGGCGGGTCGCGACGTCGATGCGGACCGGGAGATCGGCACACGACGGCCCGAGCGCGAGGTGGGCCAGGAATTCGCGGTTGCCTTCGGGGCCCAGGATCGGCGACGCGATGAGGTCTCGGGTGCCGAGGCCGAGGTCGCGGGCGTGGGCGGTCACTCGTTCGATGACCTCGCGATGGATCGCAGGGTCGCGCACGACGCCGTGGTCGGTGCGCCCTTTGCCGGCCTCGAACTGCGGCTTGATGAGTGCCACGATGTGCGCATGGGGGCCCGGCCGAAGGGTGGCAAGCACGGGGCCAAGGACCTTGTCGAGCGAGATGAACGAGACGTCGATGACGGCGAGGTCGACCGGATCCGGCAGGGAGTCTGCGGTCAGGGACCGGGCGTTGGTCTTCTCCATCGAGGTGACCCGCGGGTCGCGCCGCAGCCGCTCGGCGAGCTGGCCCCGACCGACATCGACCGCATAGACGTGTCGCGCACCGCGCTGCAGGAGGACATCGGTGAAGCCGCCGGTGGAGGCGCCGACGTCGAGGGCGATCGCATGCGCCGGGTCGATCGCGAACGCGTCCAGCGCAGCCGCGAGCTTGTGACCACCGCGACTGACGTAGGGCTCGCGTCGGTCGATGGCGAGTGGGGTCGATAGGCCGATGGCGTCGCCGGGCTTGTGATCGCGCCGTGCAGCGTCGCCCTCGCCGACCCGCACCTTCCCGGCCAGGATCATCGCCTGGGCGCCCGTCCTCGTGTCGGCCAGCCCGCGCTCGACCAGCAACTGATCGAGGCGGACACGGACACGCTTGGACGTGGCGGTCTGGCTCACCCGCCTATCGTGTCACAGGCCGCTGCACCGAGGCTCACCGGTGGCACGTCGGGGGCGCCGACGGTGCGCCGCGCGCCGCGCGCCGCGGGCCGCGAGGCCCGAGCCACCGCGGCGCGCCGCGCGGCCCCGAGGCCCGAGGCCCGGAGGCAGAGACCCACAGTCGCGTTTACCGGCTTGACCCGACCATCCAAGGGGCCCACGGGGCGAGTCGGTGACTCCGAGTCCCCTCCGCGCTCCGCAAATGGGTCTCGGCCGACGATCCGGCCAGAAGACGGGACTCTGACTCGCATCAAGACCGCAGGCGAGCCGCAAGTGAGCCACAGGTGAGCCACAGGTAACCGATATCCGGTTCACTGGCGCATGCCCATCACGGCTGCCTCCGTCCGACGCGAGCTCGACCGTCGAATGCCACGGCTCCGCATGCGTGTCGGCGATGAGATCAATCGACTCCGCATGGATGCCGGATTGACGCTGACGCAACTCGGCGCGGCCACCGGCCTGGACCGATCACACCTTGCTAGGATCGAGGCGGGTCGGACTGGTGCAAGCCTCGATGCGTTGGTGGCGATCGGCATCGCCCTCGGCGCAGACCTCGGCGTCCGATTCTTCGCTGGGTACGGGCCTCGTTTGGTCGATCGATTCCAGGCCGCCATGGTCGAGGCGTTCCTCCGAAAGCTCGACGCACGATGGGTCACACGCCTCGAGGTCGGCGTCGACGGTCCGTCGCGCGGCGTGGTCGATGCCGCGCTCATCGAGGGTTCCGGCACTGACCTCGCCAGGGGGGTCGCCGCCGAGTTCCAGTCGCAGTTGCGCCGAGTCGAGCAACAGATCCGCTGGAACAATGAGAAAGCCGATGGCTTGGCCGCGCGACTGATCCGTGAAGGATGCCTCGGCCACGGTGCTGCTGCGTCGCGGCTTCTCGTGCTGCGATCCACGACGAGTACACGGCAGATCGCCCGACTCTATGAATCGACGCTTCGGGCGGCATATCCCGCGCGAGCGACGGACCTCTACCGAGCATTGACGACCCCGACCGCCCCGTGGCCAGGGTCCGGGATCGTGTGGATGCGGGTAGAGGGTGGCGTCGTGAGCCTCCTCGACGCGCCGCCTCGTGGCGTGCGTGTGGGTCGATGACGCGCGGCGCCCGGCTGTGACTCTCCGTCGCGTTTCTCGGGCCGAAGGCTCCAGCACATCCGCTATCGGTGGATCGAGGGCGTGAGATTCCCGGAGTGCACCCCGAGTCGGGCGTCTGCGAGCCGTCCAGGTCACGAACGGGACTCTGGGTCGCGCGCGGCCAGGTGCCGCCGGCGTCGGTCGCAAGAACGGGA
>DASSMQ010000138.1:0-23816 GCA_035688805.1 Candidatus Limnocylindrales bacterium | reverse complement strand
CGACTTCGCCGCGGCCTACACCGGCACGCTCCATCTGTACGTCGTCGACTGGGACACCACCACCCGACGCCAGAACGTGACCGTCACCGACGGGACCACGACCAAGACGATCGCCATGACCAGCTCGTACAACGCGGGTGCCTGGCTGCACTTCCCGGTCAGCGTCGGGGCCGGCGGCATCGTCCGCATCACCGCCGACTACGTCGCCGGCTACAACCCCAACATCGACGGGCTGTTCCTGGGCGGGAGTGGGAGCTCGGCCACGGTGCCCGGGGCGCCGGCCCTGACCGCCACCGCCGGCAATGGCCAGGTCAACCTCGGCTGGACCACCCCGGCCGACGGTGGCAGCCCGATCAGCGGCTACAAGCTCTACCGGGGCACGGTCTCGGGCAGCCTCAGCCTGTACCAGACCCTGGGCGTCGTGTCGGGCTACACCGACACCGGGGTGACCAACGGGACGACCTACTACTACGCGGTCAGCGCGCTCAACGGCGTCGGCGAGGGGACCCGCTCGACCGAGCGCTCGGCCACCCCGAGCGCGCCGGCCACGGTGCCCGGGGCGCCGCAAGCATTCACAGCAACCCCGGCTAAACCGAAAGGCAACAGCCTTGCATGGTCGTCGCCGTCATCGACGGGGGGAAGCGCGATCACGTCGTACCGCATCTACCGGTCGACGACCTCTGGAACCGAGACGTTCCTGGCCACCGTGACCGGGTCGACGACCTCCTACAAGGACACCGCGACGAAGAGGGGCATTCGCTACTACTACATCGTCCGCGCCGTCAACGCGGTCGGCGAAGGCCCGAGCTCCACGGAAGCCAACTCGATCGCTTCCTGAGTGCGCCGGCATCGCCGACCTCGGGCTCGCCGATCTCGGCATCTTCCGCCTCGCGAAGGCGAGATTCAACCGCTCCGACAATGATCGCGAGGGCGGCCGACAAGGGCGTCCCGAGGCCGATCAGGGCGGCTGCGATCGG
Source organism: Candidatus Limnocylindrales bacterium (assembly GCA_035688805.1). Lineage (GTDB taxonomy): Bacteria > Chloroflexota > Limnocylindria > Limnocylindrales > CSP1-4 > SPCO01. The sequence continues at coordinate 22,839 of DASSMQ010000138.1, read as the reverse complement.
GAGGCGTCGGACGACCGGCAAGCTCATCGTCGCGTAATGGACCTGTGTGAGGGGCCAAAGCCCAGGAACCACGAGCCACGAAGCCCCGCGGCGACGCAGGCTGATCAACGCCAGGACCGTGGGGACGACAAGCCACGTTCCCCATGCGCTCATCCCGGCGCTCTGAGTCGCTAGCGAACGGCCGACCGTATCAAGATCGGAGAGGAACGCCGGCATCAGCGGCAAACTGACGAGCACGACGGCGGTCGAGATCAGCAGCGCACACCATCGCCGCTGCAGCAGCAGGGGCACGACGGCGTAGATCTTCAAGGCCGCCGCGATGCCCGCCGCTGGGCCGCGCACGAGAAGTAGCGCAAGAACGATGCTGTCTGGGTTCCCGACGACGAGCGACTCGAACATCGGCGGAAAGGCAAGCCACCATAGCGGGAGATGGAGACGACGAACCACCCAGATGGCTGCAACCAGCCCAGCCCCGATGGTGACGAGGATCGTGAGCCGCTCAGGCAGGAACGCTAGTGGCACGAACGCCAGGAGCGTAGGTGGCGGGCCAGCGAAGCTGAGACCCACCGACTGGATCGCCCATGGGTCCCTTCCCGCGATGAGCGCCTGCGCTGCTCCCCGGTAGAGGACCGCATCGATGCCGAGGTACCCACGTCGGACGTATTCCGCCACGACATACACGTCCAGGACGACGAACCAGATCGGGAGCCATGTGCGACTGGCGACGCGAACGGCGAACCGCCAGTCGACGCGGTGCGTCTCGTTCACAGGGGTGGACTGATCGTTCGTCACTGGCGCACCAGGACTGACCCGTCGAGGTCGGTGCGGACCAGCGTCCAACCTGCACTGGCGAGGCGGATCGTGTCCAGCGGAGCCCCGGCCTCCACGGCGACGAAACGAACGCCCCGGTCAAGCAGATCTGCGGGCACATCACCCTCGCCCCGCATCACGCGCTCGTAGTCGCGCCAGACCCCCGGCGGGAAGAATTCGACGCGCGAATCGACCGCGACCGTCGCCTCCGGGAACGCGTATTCGAGCCATGAACCCCAGGCCTGGGCGTTGAAGATGCGATCGCCTGGGCGAACGACCTGGCGGAGAGCGGCGGTGACCCCGGAGGGCGCGTCCGTGAGCAGCCCGACTGGCGTCCGCGTGCCGGGATCGAGCGGCCGCCAGAACGGTAGGAGCGCGATCCCTGCGGCTACCAGCGCCACGACGAGCGCCGTGTTGAGTCGCCGGATGAGCGGCGAATCAACCCGGACAGCCTGCGGACGCGGTTGCAGCAACGGCACGATCGCCGCTGTCGCCGCGAATGGCCACCAGGCGATACCGCGTTGGGCATACGCACCGATCGCGAAGAAGGCGCCGAGCCAGAGCAGGGTCGGCCACGGCGCCCGGCCGCCACGGCGTCCCAAGAACACCGCGACCAGCAGCGCGGACCCGAAGAACAGGATCCCTGGCACGTCATGCAGCGACGTCGGCTGCCATTCCGTGACCTGCGATGTGACCTCGGCGTTTGAGGACAACCCGGCCACGTAGCCCCAGACCGCCGGACCGAACGGCGTCAGGCAGGCGGCCGCTGCGCTGACGACCGCCGCTGCCGCCGTCCGGACGGAGGCCGGCCGATGATCGTGAAGGTCTTCCAGCCACGCCAGACCGAGGACGACTGGCGCCAAGAAGAAGCTGCCGTGCACGTTCGCCCAGACGGCGGCGACGATCGGGACGATCCACAGGACGCGTGGGATGCGGCGCCGTTCCGAGACCGCCAACAAGGTCAGCGCGAAGCACGCCATCCCGAGCAATTGCGGGCGAAGCGCCATGGCCGGTGCGGCGACGACGAACGCCCCGACGGTCAGAAAGCCCGCGCGGCGGACGTCCAGCCCGCGACGACGGGCGATGATCAGGACGCAGCCGGCGATCGACGCCGTCAGTGCGGCGCGCAGCACGACGAGGCCCGTCCAGGATCCCATCACCTCGACGAGTCGCAGGACGACCTGAGCACCCCATTGCTGGTCGAACCAGGGCGTGCCTGCCGCGGTGAACGTCCACGTGTCGACCGTCGGGATCGCGCCAGTGGTCAGGATCTCCCTCCCCGCCCGCAGGTGGTAGGTCAGGTCGACCGTCGACATCGGCGCAAGGATCGACGCGAGCGCGGGCAAGGCGATGGCGAGGAAGGTCCACAGGGCGCGCAGCGACACGGCTGCATGCTAGGGGTCCGCGGTGCCTGCTGGCACCGGGTCGATGGTCCTGCCCGCTTCAGACGGCGGCGGCGACCTCGGCGGGGCGGACGGCTCGGGCGCCATCCTCGTAGATGCCCTGGACCGCGTCGACCATGATGTCGATGCAGAAGCGATCGTGAACCAGGTCGTGTCCCGCCCGACCCAGCGTGTCCGCGAACGGATGGTCGCGGAGGAGGCGGATGATCGCGCCACTCAGCGCATCGGGGTCGTGGGGCGGCACCAGTACGCCTGTCACTCCGTCGGTGATCATCTCCGGGATGCCACCGACATTCGAGGCGACGACGGGGCGTGACAGCGCCATCGCCTCGAGGATCGACAGGCCCTGCGCCTCCCGATAGGACGGCAACACCGCGACGTCGAGCGCCCGGGTCACGGCCGGGACGTCGTCGCGCCGACCCGTGAACACCACCCGGTGAGCGATGCGCAGTTCGCGGGCCATGGCCTCCAGCGCCTCTCGGCGCGACCCTTCGCCGACGATGAGCAGGTAGACGTCAGGCACCGCCCGGAGGACCGCCGGCCATGCTTCCAGAAGTGTGGGATGACCCTTTTCCGGTTCGAGTCGCGCGACGACCCCGACCAGCTGGGATCCGGGCTCCATGCCGTACTCCTCGGGCAAGGTGCAGCACGGCTCCAGGTGGTCGTATCGAGAGAGGTCGACGCCGTTGTAGATCCGCCGCACCGGCGCACCCGTCCGCCCCTCGTGCTCGAGCTTCTCCTCGATCATCCTCGACACCGCGATGAGTTGGTCGATGTGCGGGGTCAGGACGCGCAGCATCTCGCGGTCCTCGTCGGAGCGGATGCGACTCGAATGCACGGTCGAGACGACGTATGGGCGCCGATGCCCGACCTCCGCGAGGGCGATGGCCGCGCGCGTCCCGACGAGCTCGGCGCGGTACATGTGGTTGTGCAGGACGTCGGGGCGAGCGTCGACCAGGTGCGCCGCCAGCGCACCGACGGCGATGGCGTCATCGGGCTCGTCGATGACCAGCACGTCCAAGCCTGCCCGCTGCAGCTTGCGGACGGCACTGCCTGGCGACAGGGAGACGATCGAGACGTCGAAGCGATCCGGATCCATGCGCGTCACGAGGCCGTACAGGTGTTCCTGCGCGCCGCCGCTGGTGCCGGTCGCCAGGACCTCGACGACCCGGATCCGCTCGCCACCGATCGGTGGGCGTGCCGGGCGGGCCACCGTCTCCAGGCAGGGATCGAATCGAGCAGGCCCATCGGCGTGGTTCATCCCCACGCTGAGTCGCTCCGCCGCACGAGGATGCGCTGGATCGGCTCATCGACCGCGCCCCACTCGTACTTGTACGGTTCGTCGCCGCGCAGGAAGTCGAGACGCGGAAGACCCCGTTCGAGGGCTCGCTGGACATAGGCGTAGACCATGAGCACGCCCGGGGAGAGGTCGCGCGCATCCGTGTCGATACCGGCGTTGTAGTAGAGGAGTCCCTCCGGCGTCTCGAAGTGGACGCCCGCGGCGATCCGTCGACCGCCGACCGACAGGAACGACAACCGCAGCGGCCCGTCCGCTCCGAACAGCTCGAACATGCGCCGGAAGAGGGTCCGACTCTGGGCCCCGCCCGCCGTATCCGGGAACAGTCCTGCCTCACCCCAACGGCGTTGATGCAGGTCGATGAAGGTCTCGAGCTCGTCGATCGGATGGGCGCTGTCGGTCAGCTCGATCTCCCCGACCGCCTCCGCACGCCGGACCTTCCGACGGATCTCGTGGCGCTCCTTCTTCCCGAGCGTGCCGAGGTAGTCGTCGATCGATGCGCCCAACCCGAATGTGACGACCGGGCAGACGTCCTCGCGGTCGACGTTGAGGGTCCAGCCGCTGGCGATCTCCGCCCCACCGAATGCGGCGGCGAGAGCCTCCCCGGCAGGGTCCGCGCAACGGACGCGCCGAAGGTCGATAGCGTCCCAGGCGCCCGCTGTCGGGCTCGCGAGGTGGCGCACGATGGCAGTCGCCACCGCAGGAAAGTCGGCGGGATCACCGATCACCGTCGCGTAGTCGGCGTGGTAGGACGCCCCGAAGAAGCGAGCGGCTGCCGTCGGGGCGACCGGGGTGAGACCCAGGGCGGAGCCGTGGCGGATCATGGTGTGCAGATCCGCGTCCGCCGGCTCGACCTCGTGGCGTGCCATCAGCGGGACGATGGCGATCGGCTCGCCGGCGGGAGGGCAGACGACCAACGTCTGCTCCGTCGCGTTCGTGCCGTAGGCGTCCCACCACGCTCGGTGGAATGCCCAGGAGGAAAAGGGGGTGGCCAGGGGATTCAGGGCGGCCAGATCATCCCAGGTGCTTCGGGGGATGGAGGCAACGGACTGGGGCGTCACCACCAGGCTCGTCGTGGCGATGGAACGTTCGGTCGGACGATCGGTGATGCCCGGACAGGCAGGCTCCGTATCGAGCGTGGGGACGGTCATTTCGGCGAGGATAGCACCGGTCCCGGTTCGATGGTTGCGCTCGCAACCTGCTGGTTCAGCCCCCGAGACGGAGGTATCGGAGGAGGTCCGCGTAGTCGTCGGTGAACGGGTGGTCGGCGGCCCTGACGGGGGCCCAGCCGGCGGCGGTGAGGTGGGCGATCGTCGCCGGGTCGCGCGACGCGGCTAACCATCTCGAGGGGGTCTCGCCCGGCTCGCGGACGGCGCCCGGGGTATGCGACTTGCCGAGGATGGTCAGGCCGAGATCATTCGCGGCGGCTGCGATCGGCGGCGCCAGATCGTAGTACCGGTTCGAGATGTGAAAGGCGAGGACGCCTGCATCCGTTAGGACCGCAACCTGTGCTCGGATCGCTTCTTCGGTCAGGAGGTGGAGTGGCACCGAGTCGGATGAGAACGCGTCCATGATCAGCAGATCGAACGCACCTCGGCGCTCGCCCGCGAGCGAGAGTCGTGCGTCGCCTTCGACCACGGTCGGTCGCACGGCTGCGGTCGACAGATACAAGAAGTACCGAGGGTCGGAGGCGACCGAGATCACGAGCGGGTCGATCTCGAAGAACGTCATCGACGTGCCCGGTGTGGCGTAGGCGGCGATCGCGCCGGCACCAAGCCCAGCGACACCGACGCTCGATGGCCGGACGGCAGCGGCGAACAGGTCGCTAACCGGCCCGGATCGCGAGTAGTACCCGAGCGGTTGCTGCCTCCACGCGAGGTCGAGCGCCTGGGATCCGTGGACGGTCGTGCCATTCATCAGGAGGCGCAGCTGACCGTCCGGCGAGGTCAGGACCTGGGTGACCCCGAAGAAGCTGCGATCGCGGAAGAGTGCCGGAGGCTGGAGCACGAACGTGGCGAGCGCCAGGACGAACGCCGTGGCCACCGCCAGGAACCACGGTCGGGCACCGACCAGCAGGATGAGGCCGCCGACCAGCAACCAGCGGATCCCGGCCTCCGTGGCGAGCGCACCCGTCGCCGCCAGACCCACGGACAGCAGGAGCGCCGCGGCCAGATACGGCACGACTCGGCCCCGGGCGCCCGCGAAGAATGGCGAGAAGTCGAGGCGCGGACCATAGCGGCGAGCGGGCATCGACCAGCGCGACACGAGCGCAAGTGCGCATAGCGCACCCACGAGCAGGATCGGCAATTCCCAGACACCCGGGAAGACCGCCGGAGCGACGAGCGCCACGAATGCGCTCGCGGTTGCGCCACCGAGCGACAGGGTGAGGTAGAACTCCGTGAGCCTCGAGGGATCGGGTCGGTCCTGCGCCAGTCGGCCGTGCAGGGCGATCGCCACGATGCCGAACGCGACCAACTCCATCGGCAGGACCAGCAGGGGCGGCCAGCCCCCGGCCGACCCGTACGGTACCCACAGGACGGTGACCATCGCCGGAGCGACGAGTGCCGCCCGATCGATCCAGCGCCCACCTCGCGGCGAGAACGCCACGATGAACGAGATCAGGTAGATGGCCAGGGGAGCCACCCACAGCAACGGTGCCGAGAGCAGGTCCGTGGCGATGAACGTGGTCACCGCGGAGAGCAGTCCGGAGGGGACGGCGGCCAGGAGGAACCAGCGGCCGCGACGTCGCCAGACGTCGCCCGTCGCCGCGACGTCCGTCGCGCTGGGGGCAGGCACACGCTCCGCAGCGGCGGTGACGGCGTCTCGGATGCCGGGGGTCGCCCTGCCGGCGGCGACGGCAAGAAGCGCCACGAGAGCGACGTAGGCCACGGTCCACAGCCCTCGCTGGGTCCCGAGCGGCAATCGCGGCTCGATGACGATCGGGTAGGCGATCAATGCCAGCAGGGACCCCGCATTGCTCAGCGCATACAGCCAGTAGGCGTCGCCGGCCGACCGCTCCCGGCCATGGCCGACATCGAACCAGCCCGACAACAGCGGCGTCGTGGTCGTCAGGACGAACGCGGGCAGTCCGATGACCACGACGAGGATCCGGACGAGGTCGACCACTGGTGCGACCGCTTCGTCGCGCAGGTCGCCGATCCGTGTCGGTGCGACGACCAGCGCCGCCACGGCCGCGATGGCGAGGGCCACATGGACGACCGGACCCCACGACCCGAACCGGGTGACCGAGACATGGCCATACAGATAGCCAGCCAGGAGCACCGCCTGGAAGAAGAACAGGACCGTCGCCCACACGGCCGGCGTCCCGCCGAAGACCGGCAGCACCGATCGGCCAATCAGTGGCTCGACGCTGAAAAGCAGGAATGCCGACAGGCCGATCGGCAGCGCGAACGGCAACGTCGAGCCGAGCAGCGGACGGGCGAGTGCGACGGATCTGGCGGTCATCCGGGCTCCGGGCGAAGGAACTCGCGTCATGGTCGCAGCGGAGAGCGACCGGTCAACTGGGAAGAACGGGTCATCCGTCCCGGCCGACACCCAGCCAGCGACGAAGCAGGAAATACTCTGGTCGGGGATGGTCGTCGGTGATGAGGTCACCGGCACCGGCATACGCTCCGACCGCCGCACCGGTCAGCCAGGTCTGCCGATCGATGACCGAGAGCCAGGCATCGATGGTGGACGCGGGCGAGTCGTAGGCCGACGAGATGTCCTCGAGGATCCCGGGGCGTCCGAGGACGTGCCGGGCCACGGTCGGGTCGAGGGTGATCGGCTGGTCCGAGCCGAGCATGTAGACACCGTAGCCCCCGGCCCCCCTGACGACGGTGACATGGGGATAGACCGCCGCGAACGTGCGAATGTGCTCCTTGAACTCGTTCTCCGGGGCGCCGTAGGGCACCCACTGCATCATCACGCCACCCGGCCTCAGGTGGGCCCGACCCGCACGGTAGTACTCGAGAGACGAGATGACCGAGGCGCCGGAGCTCTCGATGGGAGGCGGCGGGTCAGTGACGATGATGTCGAACCGTTCTGTCGAGAGCTCGAGGTGGTTGCGGCCGTCGGCGACCACGACACGCCCGGCGGGGTTGGCCAGCACCGTGGGGGCGTCCGGGTAATACCAGCCGAACATGCGGGGAACGGACGGGACCAGCTCGACGACGTCGGTCCGCAGCCCTGCCTTCAGGGCGCTACGGAAGGCCGTGCCCATGCCGAACGCGACGACCAGGGCGCGGGTCGAGTCGGGACGGGCGATCAAGGGCAGGACCGGCATGAGCTTGGCATCGACCGTGAGCAGGGTCATCGACGTCCCGGCCACCCACAGCTCGGGGGTCGATGACTTCTGGCCGGCCTGGACGGACGCGATCTCGTCCTCGCTGCTGGCGAAGATCCGACCACCGAGCGAGGTGATCAGTGCCACGTTGGGCTGGACGACGGCGCCCGGACGGGTGGCAGCGATCGTGATCCCGAGGATGACGGCGAGGCCGGTCGCGGCGAGCCCGCGGCTGATGGGGCGGGCGATGACCGCAAGCGCGATGCCCAGTCCGGCGTTGGCGACCGCCAGGGCGACGACGATAGCCGGTGAACCGATCGCGGGCATCAGGACGAACGGGATGAGGAGGCTACCGAGGATCGCGCCGGTGGTATTCGCCGCGAGAAGGGCGCCCGATTCCGAACCGGCTTCGCCGAGCTCGTCGCGAAGGAGCGCAGACGCCGTCGGGAACGACACGCCGAGGATAGTCGCGACCGGCAACACGACCAGGATCCCGGACATCAGCAACCGCCCGACCGACGCGACCGGGTCGCCGGGATCGATCGGGCGCGGCGAGGCCACGACCAGGACCAGGCCGAGGACCGCCAGGATCGCGACGCCGAGTTGCGCCACGACGAGCAGGCGGACCGGATCGGCGATCCGTGGTCGCACCATGTGGAAGATGACGGCGCCCAGCGCGATCCCCGCGAGGAACAGAGCCAGGACCGTCGTGAAGACATATGTGTAGCCGCCCGTGCCGGACGCCAACAGGCGAGTCCATGTGACCTGGTAGCCGAGGGACGTCAATCCCGACAGGAACGAGATCGCCAGGGCCAGGGCGATGGATCGGCGGGGGCCCGGGGCGGTGGCGACCACGCGATCGGCGAGTCCGCCGATGGCATCCCGCCGGCTCAGCCCAATGGCGACGACGCCGGCGAGGCCGGAGCAGGCCGCACCGACCAGCAGCGCGCCCGACAGTCCGAACAACTCGATCAGGACAAGGCCGGCGACGACCGTCCCGATCACGGCCCCGATCGTATTCGCGGAATAGAGCTGACCGAACGCCTGGCTGAGGGCTGCGTTGGCGGTCACGTGCCGGACGAGGGACGGGAAGGTGGCGCCCATCATCACGGTCGCCGGAGCGAGTGCCAGGACCGCGAGCAGCAGACGGACGAGGACGAGGAGTGGCGTGCCCTCGATCCCCGGATAGATGGATCGATACTCCTCGTGGATCAGCCCGAAGGACACGGGGGTGATCAGGACCACGACGACCAGGGCGAGTTCGAGCAGTCCGTAGAGCCGGAGCGGCGATCGGACCCGATCCGCGAGCCGACCGCCAACGAATGCACCGATCGCCATGCCGCCGAAGAAGCCGGTCAGGATCGCCGAGACGGCCTGGGTCGTGTTGCCGAAGACGAGGACCAGCTGTCGGGACCAGACGATCTCGTAGACCAGGCCAGCGGCCCCTGACAAGACGAAGATCGCCAGGACCAGGCGTCGGGATGCCAGGTCAGACACCTCGATGACCGGTCAAGCGCATGGCCCACTCCCGGAAGGTCACGCCGTTGCGCCGCGACGAACCGAGCCAGGCGACCACTGGAAGCAGGAAGAACGGCAGGTTGCTGAGCGAGTAGGAGAACTGCGCGCTCGAGTTGCGCATCACCTGGGGGTACAGCAGCCACAACCCGAGGAAGGGGACGCTGCTGAGGACCAGGATCAGGGTGGCGAGCCACCAGCGTCGGGATCGGATCCCGATGAGCGCGAAGAACGCCAGCGAGGGCTTGAACGACGTCAGGAGTGACGGCCAGCCCCAACGGACACCGGCCGCGATCGCGGCGGCCACCCACATGTCCGTGTTGCCATAGATGATCTGGTTCGGGGTCTTGGGGAACAACACGATGGCGGACAGGATGGGCCATACCCAGACCGCCGGCCGGCACCACCAGACCACCCAAGCGATGATCGCGAGGGGAAGGACCCACCACAGCACGCCCGGTAGCACGACGAACGGCACGAACAGGTACAGGGCGTGGGGTGGATACAGGTTGTCGATCTGGGTCTGGACCTGGTAGGGACCGGCCAGCTGGCGGTCGGTGTAGTAGACGCCGCTGTCCAGCCAGCGCTGTGCAACGAACCGGTAATAATCGAGATCGCCGCCGACGGCCCGCTGGCCATCGATGATGCCGAAAAGCACGACCGCTTCGATGGCTGCCAGCACCAGCAGCACGATCGTCAGGCCGATCAGGATCGGTCGTCGCCGAGGCGACTGGAGCGTGCTCACAGGTGGTACGCCCAGTAGACGCCCACCGCCATGACGACCGTCCCGACGACGATCAGCCCTCGCCAGGCCCATCCGACACCGCCCCGATGGACGGCCGCCAACCCGCACAGCGCGATCACGAACGGCACCGAGTCGAGGAAGTAGCGGTAGCCGTACTGCAGCCATCCACCGCCGTAGTAGAGCAGGGTCGGGACGAGTACGACCGCCGCCGCGCCGAGGAGCCACCAGGCTCGGCGATCCCGCCAGTCGGCGCGGAGCGCGAACAGCAGGCCGGGGCTGGTCAGGAAGACCGACATCCCGAGGCCATCCGGCCGGAAGTACGGTGCTTGGGGGATCGGCCGGGGGAGGTGGGTGAGCAAGTAGTCGAGGTTCATCCCGATGTGGGCGGTAGAGAAGAGGCCGAGGGCGCGCTGGAGCTCGAGCCAGTCGGGCAACGTCGCGAGGGCATATCCCGATTCCAGCGGACTGCCGAACCGGAGCTGGTTGTACAGGAAGAAGAACACGATCGACGGCAGCACCCCGACGGCGAGCGCGGTCCAAGCCCGCCATGGGATCCCCCGGCTCCGACCCTCAGGCCAGAGCAGCAGCAGGTAGAACGGCACCGCGAACGCCAGCGGCGCCCGGGTCAGGAAGGCCGCCCCGGCCGCCAACCCGATCAGCCAGGCTCGCCGTCGACCGGCGAGCTCGATCAGGCAGCACAGGGTGAGGATGGTCGCGATCAGATGGCCGGTGTGCCACACCCCGCCCCGAGTCGTCACCCACAGGATCTGCGTCGAGAACCCGAAGAGCAGGCAGAGCCAGAACCGGTCGATGAGCCGTCGGACGCCATACCGCCCGAGCAGCCACCAGGTCAGGCCCACACCGCTGGCGGCGAGCAAGGCGTTGATGCCGCTTTCGACGTGGTCGGCGGTCGCCGGTCCGGTCAGCGCGACGAGCGGCATCAGGGCGATCGCCGGGAACGGGGCGAACGGCACGTAGAACAGCCCGCCGCGCGGGATCACGTCGAACGGCCCGAGCTGCACGGTCAGGCCGGTCCGGCCATGCAGGAAGGCGTCCGCGAGGTAGAAGAAGTCGCCGCGGCCCGCGTCGAAGGCTCGGTCGCACAGCCAGTAGATGACCGCGCTCGCGGCGACGACCACCAGGCCGATGATCGCCGCGCGGTCCAGGCGGCCGTTCACACCGCCCAACGTTCACCGAGGTTGGTTCGCGGGTCCTGGGCCGCCCGGCCCACCGCGAGGACGGCCAGCACGGCGACCCAGAACGCGACTGGATACGCGATCGGCGGCACGATGTCGACGAGGGGCCAGGCAGTCATCAGCGGGATCACCACGGCCCACCACCGACCGGCGCTCAAGAGGTAGGCGACGGGCATGAGCAGGATCATCGCGTAGTGGTCCCAAAGGATCGGGGACACCAACTGGCTCGCGATCACGGCCACCAGATAGCCGGCCTCGTCCGGCGCGCCACGGACCGCGACGACGATCGCACCCACGGCGAGGATGGTGTTCACCACCTGGATGGCGGCGGCCACCCCGACCGGCAGACCGAGTTGGAAGGCGATCGCGCCCGGCGTGAAGTTGTGGGGGGTCGTGATCGGGTCGCTGACGGCCCGCAGCAGGGTCAGGAAGTCCGACCAGGCTCCGGTCCCGGCCATCACCGTCGAGATCGCCACGAGACCGGCCAGCACAAGCGCACCGAGGATCACGGCACGGAAGCGGCGGGTCAGCAGCGCCCAGACGAGGATGAGGCCGGGCTGGATCTTGATCGCGGCCCCGAGTGCGGCCGATCCCCCGAGCCCCGCGGCCGAGTCGAGCCCGCGCCAGCCGACCGCGAAGAGCAGGAACAGGACCGGGCCGACCTGCCCGAGCTTGACGGCATACACGAACGGGAAGGAGAGGCCGGCCAACAGGAGCGTCCACCAGCGCACCGACCGGGACACCGGCAGGATCCCGACCCCGAAGACGAAGGCCACGATCGAGAGGACGATCCACGACCACGTCGCCGCTGGTTCGCCGATGAACGCCCATGGCACGAGCAGCGGCGCGAAGGTCGGTGGGTAGTAGAACAACCCGAACCCGCCGGTCTGGGTGTACGACATGTCATAGAGCGGACCGCCCGCGGCGAGTCGGTCGATCGCGGTGTCATACGCCTTGAAATCGAACCCGAGCGTGTCGCCGGCGGCGAGGAGCGTGCCGGCGAGGCCGAGCGCCAGCACCGCCACAGCGACGATCGGCAGCGCCGCTCTCGCCAGCTCGGCCAGCCGATGGCGGTCGATCACGCGCGCTCCGCGATGCCTCGGCGACTCCCCTTGTGGATGAGTGGGATCCGGAACAGGTCCCAGGCGACGCGCATCGCGAGGCCGGCGCTGGCGCGCATCCGCGACCCGCGCTTGTCGGACCAGCGGATGGGCACGACGGTGATGGCATAGCCACGCCGCCTGGCGAGGTAGATGAGCTCGACGTCGAAGACGATGCTCGTCACCCGCTGATTGGCGAAGAGGTCCTGGGCCGCGGCCCGGGTGAACCCCTTGAATCCGCACTGGGTGTCCTGGACGGGTCCGACGACCCAGATGGACGCGAGCGCGTGGAATGCCTTTCCGAGGAGCCGCCGGTAACCCGGTTGGGTCGCACGCATGTCGGACCCGTCGGGCTGGATGCGTGACCCGAGCGCCACGTCGAAGGTCGAGAGCTCATTGGTGAGCAGGGGGATCTGATCGGGCGGGGTGGCCATATCGGCGTCGGCGAAGATCGCCAGGTCGCCGAGCGCGGCCAGCATGCCGGCCCGCACCGCCGCCCCCTTCCCTCCATGTGGCACGCGGAGGAGGCGGAGGTCGATCCCTGGGATGGATCCCGCGGCCTCGGGACGGGCCTCGACGATGGACGACGTCGCGTCGTCGCTCCCGTCATCGACGACGAGGATCTCGATCCGATCCGGCAGCGCGGCAGCGCCGGGCGCACCGTCACGTGCCTGATCGGTCCGGCGGCGGAGATAGCCGAACAGCTCGTCGAGGGCCGGCCCGATGCGCTCCGCCTCGTTGTAGGCGGGCAGGACGAGGGTCAGGCTCGAGACCGGGTGGGACATCGGCGCAAGTCTACGGGCTGTCCTGCCCGGAGACGCGGTGCGTCAGGACTCGCTGACGGTCGTGAACCGATCGGGCGAGCCGGCCCGACCTCGGAGGTTTCGGACGGCGAGTTCATGACCGACCGTCCACCAGGCGGCGTGGCTCGCGAGCGCCAGGGCGACCGCGCCGACCGCGGCCGCGGGAAGTGCGAGCCCCGCCTCGACCAATGCGGACAGGAACAGGACCGACAGGATCGATGAGGACAGGGACGTGCGCGCCATGCCTGTAGTCTTCGACGAGTCCGAGCGCGCGTCGACATGCCAGAAGGACTATCCCGATCGCGCCGATGGGGGCGGTCCGATGGACTCGTCCCGGTATCCTCGGGGTCGCATGACTATCGGGTGAGTGCAGCCAGGGGGACCAGACGCTGAAGCTTCGCTGGCCACTGCGTCTTGGAGGAACGATGCACCAGCACGAGCACGCCGCCCACGGCCTCGACCTCGAACCCGGCACCGCCGCTTGGTCGGAATGGGTGAAGGACTACTACCGGGACGTCGAGACCTACGACTGGGTCGATGTCGCCGACAATCTGCGTGGCCTCGAGGCCTTCTTCCACCGCAATCGAGCCCGGGTGGTCCGGCGGATGATCGCGCGGTTTGCGACGCCGGATGCCCCGATCCTCGACGCGGGCTGCGGGACGGGGCTCAACCTCCGACACCTGCCGAAAGGCTCGGTCGGCATCGACATCAATCCCCGGAACGTCGCGCTGCTCCAGGACCGGCTGCCCGATCACGTCGTCCTTGAGGGCGACGTCGAGCATCTCCCCTTCGTGAACGGCTCGTTCGGGACCGTGCTCTGCACGGAGGTGATCGAACACATCCCCGACCCCTCCGCGGCCCTCGCCGAATATCGTCGGGTCCTGCGGCCGGGTGGCGTCCTTGTCGGCAGCGTGCCTGCCCGCTCGATGATCTGGAAGCTGCGCTTCCTCTCGAGCACGTGCCCGCACAGCGAACCGTTCCACAACGAGTACCTGCCGGCCGAGGTCCGAACCATGCTCGCCGGCTGGAAGATCGAGTACCTCGGCTACTCGCTCCTCCACTTCAACGTGCTGTTCGTCGCTCGCCGGGAGGGCTGAACACCCCGGACCGATGGTCCGGCCGGTAGCCCCTTCGTACCGGGCGGAGGGCCCAGGACCCGGTGCTACGCTGCACCGGCCGTGCGTATCCCCATCGTCCTATATGCGCTCGCCCTGGTCGTCCGGCTGGTCCTGATCTGGCATTTCCCCGACCCCGCCTATCCCGATTCCTTCTATTACGTCGACGTGGCCCGCGCACTTCACGACGGTCGCGGGCTGACCGTCGACCTCGTCTGGATCTTCCCGGAGGTGGGCGGCTCGCTGCCTGCGCACCCGGTCCTGCCGATCCCGTCGAACGCGCATTGGATGCCGCTCGCGTCGCTGGTCCAGGTGCCGTTCCTGGCCGTGCTAGGGCCGGGGCCGTGGTCGTCGGCGCTCCCGTTCGCCCTGATCGGCTCCATTGCCGCACCCATGACCTGGGCCATGGCCCGTGACGCCGGGGCCCGGCGGCTCGTCCAGATCGGCGCCGGCGTCCTGGTCGCCGTCCCGGTCATGACCGCGGCCTACATGGTCCAGCCCGACAACTTCTCGCTCTACCAGCCCTTGGTGCTCGGCGCGTTGTGGCTGGGGGCGCGCGGCCTCAAGGGGTCGCCGCGGGCGTTCGTGGCGGCCGGGCTGCTGACCGGGCTCGCGACGCTCTCGCGGAACGACGGGCTCCTGGTGCTCGCCGCACTCGGTCTCGCGTTCGTGTGGGATCGCCTGCACGGACGCCGGATCCCGCTGGCGGCAGCCGTCGGCTGCGTCGCGCTGTTCGCGCTGGTGATGGCCCCGTGGTGGCTCCGTCAGCTCGACGCGTTCGGGTCCTTGTCGCCCTCCACCGCCTCGGGCAAGGTCTTCTTCATCCGGGACATCGGCGAGTGGAACAGCATCACCACGCCCGCGACGCTCGACCACCTGCTTGGCATGGGCATCGGACCGTTGATCGCGACCCGGATCGGTGGTCTCGTGGCGGCGCTGATGATCTTCGCGACGCTCGTCGGCGGGCTCGTCCTGGCGCCGTTCATGGCCGTCGGCGGCTGGGCCAGGCGACGGTCGCTGGACGTCGGGCCGTTCTTCCTGTACGCGTTCCTGCTCTTCGCGTTCTCCACGCTCGTCTCGGCGATCCACGTCCCGGGCGGGACGTTCATCCATTCAGCCGTCGCCCTGGCGCCACACAGCTACGTGCTGGCACTGGAGGGGATCGCCGTCGCCGTCGCGTGGATCGCGGCCCGGCGCCAGACCTGGCGTGCCGAGTCCGCGACCCGTGCCTTCACCGGGGCCGCGCTGGTCTTCGCCGTCGGTGCGGCGGTGGCGGGATCGGCGTTCGTCCACGCGACCTGGGCGGATAGTCGCGCGAAGTTCCAGCGCGTCGCCGCGGCGCTCGACAAGGCAGGCGCCGGGACTAGCGACCGGGTCATGTCGATCGACGCGGCCGGGACCAAGTACTGGACCGGGCGGGGCGGGGTCGTCCTGGTCAACGATCCGATCGACACGATCCATTCCGTCGTCGACGCCTACGCCATCCGGTGGCTGGTGCTCGATCGCGAGGACAGCGTCAAGGCGGTCGCGCCCATCCTGGACGGCTCGTCCCGCCCGACCTGGCTCGGTGCGCCGGTCCTGTCCGAGGGCGACCCGACCCAGCTCGCCGTCTACCGGGTCGGATCGGGCACGTGACGCGGCGCGAGGCCCTCCTGAGCGCGACCCTCGTGTTCGCGGTTTCGCTCGTCGTCCGCATCGTCTTCGCGGCCCAGATCGTGTTCCCGAAACCCGAGGACACGGCCTACTACGTCGGGGTCGCTCGCAACCTGGTCGAGGGCCGCGGTCTCGTGTCGGACGCCCTCTGGAGCTTTGCCACGCCGCCGCTGGTCTTTCCTCGACCGGCCTTCGAGGTCTGGCTGCCGCTCCCCAGCTTCCTTGCCGCCATCCCGATGGCGTTCCTCGGACCGACCTTCGCGGCCAGCCAGGTCTCGAGTGTGCTGATCGGGTCGGTCGTGCCGGTCCTGGCCTGGTGGTTGGCCCGCGACGTCGCCGTCGAGCGTCGACTCGACCCCGAGCGAACGCGTTGGGCTGCGTTGGGCGTGGGCCTGACGAGCGCCGTCTACTTGCCGATGGTCCTCAATTCGGCCCTGCCGGACTCGACGATGCTCTTCGCGGTGATCGTGCTGCTGGCGTGCCGGCTGATGCTCGGCATCACGGCCGATCCACGCGGGGCTTCCGTCACCGACCGCCGCCTGATCGCGCTCGGACTGCTGATCGGGCTTGGCGCCTTGACCCGGAACGAGACCCTCTTGCTGGCGCTGATCTGGGTCGTCATGGCCTGGCGGATGCCGGCGGCGACGGCCGAGCGGTTCCGGGCGGTGGCGATCGTGGGCGTCGTGGCGCTGTTGATCTTCGCCCCGTGGGCGTATCGCGACCTGCGCGAGTTCGGTACGCCATTGCCGGGCCAGGCGCTGACCAACGCGCTGTATCTGACTGGCTACGACATCTTTGCGTGGAACGATCCCCCGACCCTGGCGCGCCATCTGGCCCTGGGTCCCTGGGGCCTCGTGCAGCTGCGACTGATCGGCCTCGGCCACAACCTGTTCAACGTGCTCATGCTGCTGGGGCTGCCGATGGCGGCACTCGGGATCGTGGCGCTCCCGTGGCAGGCCCGCGACCGCGCACTGCGCCCCCTGCTTGCGATCAGCCTGATCATGTTCTTCGTCACGAGCCTCCTCTTTCCGGCAGCGACCCAGTGGGGCACGTTCCTGCATGCTGCAGGGCCTGTCCACGTCCTCATCGTCATCTCGGCGATCTTCGCCCTCGACGCGGGCCTGGCGCGCCTCGGGCGGCGGATGCGCTGGGACGGGTCCATCGCCTGGGTCGGCGTCGCCGGCAGTGTCGTCGTCTCGCTGCTGTTCACCGCCGTGCTGCTCCCGTCGTTCGGACAGGGCTCCCGCGCCACCGCGGCGACCTACGCCGAACTCGGCAAGCGGCTGGCCGACAGTGGCCATGCCATCGACGCGCCCGGCATCCGCCTGATGAGCAATTTCCCGATCTGGGTCGCCGAGACGCAGCGGGTCTCGACGCTGGCCCTGCCCGATGAGCCGCCGGCGGACGTGCTCGACCTTGTGTCGGCCTTCCCCGGGACCCGCTACCTCGTGCTCACCAACCCGGAAGGCAAGCACTGGCCAGCGGACCTGGCGGCAGGGCTGCCAGGCTCGGCCTGCTTCCGCCCGATCGACCTCGGTCCGTATGCGGGCAGCGGCGTCGATCCCCTCGCGACCACCACGGTCTACGCCATCGATTGCGCGGCCGGTGCCACGTGAGCGGCCCGTATACTCCGAAGCCGATGGAGGCAGGGACGGTGGTCATCGAGGCCCTCGATGCCGAACGCGCCCGGATCGGTCGTGAGATCCACGATGGACCCGCCCAAGCCCTGGCCAACGCGATCTTCGAGGTCGATGACATCGAGCGCTCGCTCACGACCGACCCGGCGGACGCCCTGCAGGGGCTGCGACACCTGCGGGCGCTCTTGCGACGCGAACTGACCAACGTCCGGGAATTCATCAGCGAGCTGCGCCCGCCGAGTGTCGACGCGGCCGGGCTCGATGTCGCGATCCGCGACGCGGCCGACTCGCTGCGGACCGCCTCGGGCCTGTCCATCACGACCGACCTGCGCGCGCCCAGCGAGCGTCTCGACGACCGGGCCCGAACCGTGGTGCTGCGCGTGACCCAGGAGGCCCTGCACAATGTGCGCAAGCACGCGACCGCGTCGACCGTGGTGGTCAGCACGGACGTGGTCGATGACGACTGGACCCTGGAGATCCGCGACGATGGCCGCGGATTCGATCCCGGCACGGTGGCCGCGCGTGGTCGCCGCAATTTCGGCATGCAGGTCATGCGCGAACGAGCAGAGCTGATCGGCGCCCGCTTCGACGTACGATCTCGACCGGACGGGGGTACCGTGGTCCGACTCGAGATCCCGGCGGGCGCGCGCACGGGAGCAAAGGAGAACGGATGAGCGCGATGGAATACGGCGGTCCGGATCGACGGCGGGGCGGTCCCGACCGTCGTGCTGCCGGCGAGATGACCCGGATCCTGATCGTCGACGATCACGCCCTCTTCCGGGTCGGGATCGCCAACATCCTCGGACGCGAACCGGATCTCGAGGTGGTCGGCGAGGCCGAGGATTCGCGCAGCGCCGTCGATCGGGCGCTCGAGACGTCGCCGGACATCGTGCTGATGGACCTGTCGCTGCCGGCGCCGGGCGGCATCGAGACCACCCAGCGCATCAAGCGCGAGCTGCCGGCCACGGGGATCATCGTCCTGGCCGTCAACGAGGACGAGGACTCCTTGTTCGACGCCATCAAGGCCGGGGCCGCGGCGTTCATCCTCAAGGACGTCGGGCCGGATGATCTGGTCACGATCATCCGCCGCGTCGCCGACGGCGAGTTCCTCATCAATGACAAGGTCTTCTCGAAGCCGGCCGTGGCCACCCGGGTCCTCAAGGAGTTCCGGGAGCTCGCCGTCTACGGCCAGGAGGCGGCGCCGATCTTCGCCCCGCTGTCGCCGCGCGAGGTCGAGATCCTGGACAACATCGCCCAGGGCATGACCAACAAGCAGGTCGCGTATGCCCTGACGATCAGCGAGCAGACCGTCAAGAACCACATGAGCTCGATCCTCCGCAAGTTGTCGGTCAACGACCGGACCCAGGCCGTCGTCTACGCGATGCGCCAGGGTTGGATCCGGATGCCCGAGGACTGATGGCCCACGACGTCGCCAGCCGAGCTGCCTCCCCGGTCGAGGCGCTGTCGACCCGCCTCGCGGACGACCTCGTCACGCTCGACAAGGAGCTCGGGGAGATCGATCTTCTGATCAGTCAGGCGACGGTCGAGGCGGGACGACACGAGTCGAAGCGGTCCGCCGCCGCCGAGAAGCTCGAGGGCATGCCGGTGGGCGGCGATCCCAAGGACCGGCTCGATCAAGCGAATGCACTGATCGCCCTCACCCGGCGCGCGTCCCTGATGCAGACCCAGGTCGAGGTGCTCGAGGGCAAGCGGCGAGCGCTGGCCCGCTATCGGGACGGCCTCGGCGCCTACATCGACGTCCTCGCTGGCATCGACCCGGATGCGCCCCCCTCCTCCGGCGCCGCCGACGACGCGCCGATGCCGGCGGCCGTGGCCCGCATCCTCATGGCGGCGCAGGAAGACCTCCGGCGAGACATCGCGCGGGCCATGCATGACGGGCCGGCCCAGAGCCTCACCAACATCGTCCTGCAAGCGCAGATCGTCGAGCGGCTGGTAGCCTCCGATCCGGCCGCCTCGGCCAACGAGGTCCGGCAGCTGACCGCCATGGTCCAGCAGACGCTCGATGCCACGAAGACGTTCATCTTCGACGTCCGCCCGATGGTGCTCGACGATCTCGGGCTGGTGCCGACGCTCCGCCGCGCCACCCGCGAGCGCAGCCAGCGGACGGGCATCCCGGTCGACTTCGAGACGATGGGCCAGGACCGTCGGCTGCCGATGGACCTCGAAAGCAGCCTCTTCCGCATGCTCGACGAGGCGCTCGCCGGCTACCTCGGGGTCGGACCGGATCGCGTCACCTTGCGCCTGGACTGGGCTGATCGCCTCACCGCCGACGTCATCGCGAACCGCGCCGTCGTCGAACCGAAGTCCGGGCCTGATGTGGCCATCCCGACCGCCGACGGCGACAAGGATCTGCCGCCAGCGCTGGCGGCCCTGGTCGAGGAACGTCGGGAGGCTGAGCGCGAGGCAGCGCGAGCGGCGATCAGGGACGCGATCTGCGCCCTTCCACCAAGCGCTTGGCGCGAGATCCGGGATCGAGCGGCATCGGTCGGTGCCGAGGCGGAGCTGCTGGATTTCGGCGGCCACCTGCGACTCGTCGCCGAGATGGCCGCGCCAGACGCGACTGCCGGTGAGCCCGACCCGGCCTGACCGTGGCCGGACTGGGCATCGAGATCCGGGGCCAGGGCCTGGTCGAATACGGGCTCGTGCTCGCGCTCGCGAGTCTCCTGACGGTGGTCTGGCTGGTCGTGTTCGGCGGGACGGTGTCCGACGCGCTGACCGCGATCGGCATCGCCATCGATCAGGCCACCGGCGGATGACCGCAGGGGTACCGGTGCATGCGAGCGACCGTCGGTACCATCGTCTCAGTATCGGGGTGCCGGGCCCGTTCCTATATTTGCGCAGCCCTCGCTTGAGGGTGAGTACTCATCCAGGAGGCAGCCAGCATGGCGCTCTTCACCGATCTCTATCTTCGGGCGGTCGAGAAGTTCCGTCGCGAAGATGGACAGGGTCTCGCGGAGTACGCACTGATCCTCGCCCTCATCGCGATCGTCGCGATCATCGCCCTCATCTTCCTGGGCGGGCAGGTCAGCAAGATCCTGAGCACCGTCGGCAACTCGGTCTAACCGACCCGGCACCGCAACGAACGACCGCCGGGTCTTCCCGGCGGTCGTTCCATGTCACCCACTGGGAGGGAACATGATGCAGTCCATCCAGCACCTCCTCGCCGCGTTTCGTGACGAGCGTGGCCAGGGTCTCGCGGAGTACGCGCTGATCCTTGCCCTCATCGCGATCGTCGCGATCATCG
The DNA here is from genome assembly GCA_035688805.1 of Candidatus Limnocylindrales bacterium. Taxonomy (GTDB): domain Bacteria; phylum Chloroflexota; class Limnocylindria; order Limnocylindrales; family CSP1-4; genus SPCO01. Next base: position 2,015 of record DASSMQ010000138.1, on the reverse strand, counting down.
CCCTCATCTTCCTGGGCGGCCAGGTCAGCACGATCCTGAGCACCGTCGGCAACTCGGTCTAGCCCGCCGGGTTCCGACCGATCGACGACCGCCGGGTCAGCTCGGCGGTCGTTCCATGTCGGCCCGGACTCGCACTTCTTCCCGTCCATGCGCCAGGCGAGTAGCGGCAGAGCCCATCACGCCGGATCGCACCGCATCGCCTCCGGCTCAGTCGTCCCGAGAGACTGCGTCAGGGAACGGCGCCGGCGAGTGTTTGCGGTAGTCGCGTGGAGAGTCGCCAGCAAGGTCTGGGCGTGGGCGCGGGCGGTAACGGCCCGAACCGGAAGCGCCGCGCGCGTCCGTCGTACCGGCGCACCGATATGCCGTTCGTCGTACTTGACAGGGTCGGTGGTCGCCCGTACGGTGGCCCCGCCTTCGCTGCTGCGGGGAGCTTGGGGGAAAGGAGGTACCGCACGACATGACGTCTTTCTATCTTCGAGTCATGGAGCTCATCCATCGTGATGAGGACGGCCAGGGGCTGGCCGAGTACGCACTGATCCTTGCTCTTATCGCCATCGTCGCGATCATCGCCCTGATCTTCCTGGGCGGTCAGGTCAGCAAGATCCTGAGCACCGTCGGCAACTCGGTCTAACACCCGAGTCTGACGAACGTTCGAGCGAGACCGTCGACGCCTTCAGGTTCGGCGGTCTCGTCGTCTTTCGGTGCGTGGGCGCCTAGCGATTGCCCTTAGTCCTATTGACACCGCCGGGGGCCCTCGTACCGTGGGACCGACTTCCACGGAAAGGAGGTGGATCCACATGCAGTCTCGGCTCGGCGCGATGGTCGAAGCCTATCGCTCGAGGGACGAAGCCGGACAAGGTCTGGCAGAGTACGCACTCATCCTGGCGCTCATCGCCATCGTCGCGATCGTCGCACTCCTCTTCCTCGGCAGCCAGATCAGCGACAAGTTGAGCGTCATCGGCAACGCGATGTAAGGAGTCGGACGCGGTATCGCGTCAGTCAACGGACTCATTTCGAAGGCCCGCCGGACGGTCGTCCGGCGGGCCTTCCGCATGCCGATCCGAACCTTGCACGCAACCTTGCGCCACGCACGGCTTCCTGCCGTTTCCTACCAGAGGGTCCTAGCCCATTGGTATAGTCGCGCGTCCTCGGGGCGATGCTACAGTGGTGCCACCTGTCACATCACGGCTCGGGGAGAGGTCACTTGAAGCGATCCAATCGATTGGTCCTGCTCATCGGGGTGTTCCTGGCGATCGTCGCCTTCGTGGCGATCATCCTCCTGCAAGGTGGCAGCAGCGGTCGGCCGACGTCGGAGGTCCCGACGGACGCGGATACGGTCATCGCCACATCGGACATCCCCCTGGGTTCGCGGATCACCGCCGAGCAGGTCACGACCGAAAAGAAGAAGTTGACCGCCCGTGACGCCGACGCGTTCGGTGATCCGTCGCAGGTCATCGGTCAGGTCGTCCGCCAGCAAGTCACGGCGGGCCAAGCCATCACGGCGCGGACGCTCACGGCCGAGGGACAGATCAAGAATCTCGAGGTCCCGACCGGCAAACGCGCCATCACCGTCCAGGTCGACCAGGTCACGGGCGTCGGCACCCTGATCAAGACCGGCGACTACGTCGACATGGTGGTCGCCGTCCCGAAGGACAACTTCCCGGTCGTGGCAGTGAACCCGACGGCCCGCAGCTACTCGATCCTCTACCAAGAGGGAACGGGCATCTACGGGACCAGCGTCAAGGTGCTGCTCCAGGGCATGCAGGTCCTCGGCACCCTCCTCCCGCCCCCGACCACGACGACGCAGGACCAGCAGCAGCAGGGCGCCCAGCCGAGCGCCCAGCCCGGTACGGCCCTCAACGGCCAGCAGGAGATCGTCGCCCTCGCGGTCGATGCCCAGCAGGCCGAGGTCATCAAGTTCGCCCAGATGCTCAACCGCGAGGACGCGATCTCGCTGATCCTCCGCTCCCCCGACGATTTCATCGACCCGGCGACGGGCAAGCCCTATGAGACGC
>DASSMQ010000137.1:0-8113 GCA_035688805.1 Candidatus Limnocylindrales bacterium | reverse complement strand
GCGGTGGTCGTGCTGGGCTCGGCCCGCGGCGAACGCGAGGTCCCGGCCGGGGCGTTCTGGACGGCCTACCGGCGGACGGCGCTCGCCCACGACGAGCTCGTGCTGCGCGTGCGGCTCCCGCTCGTGGCGGACCGCGAGATGCGCTTCCGCAAGGTGGGCACGCGTCGCGCCCAATCGATCAGCAAGGTCGTGCTGTCCGTCGCGTGGCGCGGCGACGGCCCGTGGCGCGACGTCCGCCTGGCCCTCGGCTCGGTGGCGCCCACCCCGATCCGTGCGGCCGCGACCGAAGCCGTGCTCGAGGGAGCGACGCCGACCCCGGAGACGGCCGACCGGGCCGCTGAGACGCTGGCCGGAGAGCTCGCCCCGATCGACGATGTGCGCTCGACCGCCGAGTACCGGCGGCTCGTGGCGGCGCGGGTGCTGCATCGGATCATTCGCGACGCCGGCGGCTGGTGACGCTCGACCGGTCCAGCCTCGCCCGCCTGTTCGAGGGCGCGCCAGGATTCCTCCACAGACTGGCGTCGGCCGGGCCGTTCGCCGACGACGAGGCGCTCTTCGCGGCGGCCCGGCGCGTCGCCCACTCCATGCCGGAGGCCGACCAGATCGAGCTGATCGACGCCCACCCGCGGCTCGGGGCATCGCCCGGGTCGATGTCGGCGATGAGCCACCGGGAACAGGGCTACGACGCGGCGCATGTCCCGACTGACGACCACGACCTCGCCAACGAGCTCGCACGGCTCAACGACGCCTACGAGGCGCGGTTCGGGTTCCGCTACTGCGTGTTCGTGGCGGGCCGGTCCCGGGCGGCCCTTCTGCCGGACATGGCGGCTGCGCTCGGTGCCGATCGCGACGCCGAGTTGCACCGCGCCCTCGACGCGGTCGTCGACATCGCCATCGACCGGCGTGCGAAGCTGTCCCGATGATCGAGCTCGGCGCCAACCGCTACGGCAAGGCCGCGATCCGGATCGTCAGGGTCGGTCGCGACCGAACGCCCCACCAGGTGCACGACCTGACCGTCGCGGTCGCTCTCGAAGGAGACTTCGCGGCTGCCCACACCGACGGCGACAACAGCCTCGTCGTGGCCACCGACACGATGAAGAACACGGCATACGCCTTCGCGGCCGAGCACCTCGCCGGCTCGATCGAGGCCTACGCGACCGAGCTCGGGCGGCACTTCCTCGGGTTCGATCAGGTCGATCGGGCCATCGTCAACGTGCGCGAACACGGCTGGCGGCCGATCGAGGTCGATGGCACGCCGGCAGCCGACGCGTTCGTCCGGACCGGTGAGGGGACCAGGGTCGCGACGGTCATCGTCGACCGCACCCAGACCACGGTCGAAGCGGGCGTCGAGGACCTCGTCGTGATGAAGACGACCCGGTCGGGCTTCAGCGGCTTCCCGCGCGACCCGTTCACGACGTTGGCCGAGACCGACGACCGTCTCATGGCCACGAAGGTGACGGCGATCTGGACCTATGGAGCGCCGGACATCGACTTCGATGCGACGTGGACCGCGGTCCGCGGCACCCTCCTCGAGGTCTTCGCCGATCACGACAGCCCGAGCGTCCAGACGTCCATCTGGATCATGGCCCGGGCCATGCTCGAACGCCACGACGAGCTCGACCAGGTCCGGATGGTGCTGCCGAACCTGCACCACTGGACGGTCGATCTTGGCCAGTTCGGCATCGCCAACGATCGCCAGGTCTACGTCGCCACGACCGAGCCGCACGGTCTCATCGAGGCTACGGTCCGCCGATCCGAGACCTGATGGTGTCGGCCGGCGTCGTCGTCAGCGGGCCACCGGTCGTCGGATCCGAGCGTGTCCTGACCGACGACGCGCTGGCGTTCGTCGCCGACCTGCAACGACGATTCGGGGCGACCCGCCTCGATCTGCTCCATCGGCGGCACGAACGCCAGGCCGAGCTCGATGCCGGCGTGCCGCTCGAGTTCCTGGCCGCGACGCGCCACATCCGCGAGGCCGACTGGACGGTCGCCCCGGCTCCCGCGGACCTCGATGATCGGCGGGTCGAGATCACGGGCCCCGCCGAGCCGAAGATGATGATCAACGCCCTGAACTCGGGAGCCCGGGTGTTCATGGCCGACCTCGAGGACGCCCTGTCGCCGACCTGGTCGAACGTGGTCGGCGGGCAGGCCGCCCTGATGGACGCGGTCCGCGGCACGCTCGCCTTCGACTCGCCTGACGGCAAGGCCTACCGGCTGGACGAGCGGGTCGCCCAGCTGCTGGTCCGGCCCCGCGGCTGGCACCTCGTCGAAACCCACGTGCTCGTCGATGGCGTGCCGATGTCGGCCTCGCTCTTCGACGCGGGCTTGTACCTGTTCCACAACGCCGCCGAGCGGGTCGCCCGTGGCTCCGGGCCGTACCTCTACCTGCCCAAGCTCGAGTCCCACCATGAGGCTCGGCTGTGGAACGAGGTGTTCGTCCACGCCCAGGCCGCGCTCGGCGTGCCGCGTGGCTCGGTCCGGGCGACCGTCCTGATCGAGACGATCAGCGCCGCCTTCGAGATGGACGAGATCCTGTACGAACTGCGTGAGCACGCCGCAGGCTTGAACGCCGGGCGCTGGGACTATCTGTTCAGCGTCATCAAGCGGTTCCGCTCATCGCCGACGCTCGCGTCGCCCGATCGGTCGCAACTGACCATGACCGTGCCGTTCATGCGCGCGTACACGGAGCTGCTTGTGCGAACGTGCCACCGCCGCGGCGCGCACGCGATCGGCGGGATGGCCGCCTTCATCCCGAACCGGCGCGACCCGGAGGTCACGGAACGGGCACTCGCCAAGGTCCGCGAGGACAAGGAGCGCGAATCACGCGATGGCTTCGACGGGACGTGGGTCGCCCATCCCGACCTCGTGCCGGTGGCGATGGCCGTGTTCGACGCCGTGCTCGGGGATGCGCCGAACCAGAAGGACCGGCAGCGCGACGACGTCACCGTCGAGGCGGACCAGCTGGCCGACTTCCGGGTCGACGGTGGTGCGGTCAGCGAGGCCGGGATCCGGGCCGACATCCGGGTCGCACTCGCGTATCTGGACGCGTGGCTGCGCGGGACGGGTGCCGCGGCGATCGACGATCTCATGGAGGACGCCGCGACCGCGGAGATCGCCCGCTCACAGCTATGGCTGTGGCATGCCCGTGGCCTGGTCACGACCGAGCGCTACGCGGCCATCCGGGACGAGGAGCTCGAGCGGCTCGGTGGCGCACGATCGGGCCGGCTGCGCGAGGCCTGGGACCTGCTCGACCACTTGGTGCTCGACGCCGACTTCGCCGACTTCCTGACGCTCCGGGCGTACGCCGTCCTCGAGTAGCGCGTCGACGACGTCACCGCCCACCGCCGACATCCCACCCGGCCGTCGCGCGACCGTGAGTCGCGTTTCCAGCCCGAAGCGTCGCTCGACGGGCGGCTCAGGCCCGAACCGGGACCGTCGGACCCGCGTCGGGCAGGACCACGGCTCCCGTCGGGCCGACGGGGCTCGAAACGCGACTCAGGCTCGCGTCCATCGGGTCACCCACCGCGTCGGCGACGTCGTTGCCCGCCCTCAGCCGGCGATCGCGCCGCGCTCGACGAACCGCCCAGCACCCCGACGGCCGACGAATCGGCCATCACGGATCACGTCCTCGCCGCGCACCAGCACGTCGCGGACCGCGCCGCGCACGTCGAAGCCCTCGTACGGCGTGTAGTCGCTGGTGTGGTGGAGATCAACGTTGCGGATCGTCCGGTGAGCGGCTGGATCGACGATGACCAGGTCTGCATCGAGCCCGACCTCGATCGCGCCCTTCCCCGTGACCCCGAAGCGTGCCGCTGGCGTCGTCGCCAGCAGATCGACCATCCGCTCCAGGCTGATCCGTCCGGCCGCCACCCCTTCGCTGTAGAGCAGCGTGAGCAGGGTCTCGATCCCGGGGGCACCGTTGCTGATCTGATCGAACGGGACGTGGTCCGCGGCCGCGGCCTTCTCGACGCCCCGGCGATCCGGTACGTGGTCGGTCGCGACGAGGTCGAGCGTGCCATCCGCCAGGCCCGCCCAGAGCGCGTCGCGGTCCGCGGCCGCGCGTAGCGGTGGGGCGATCACGTAGCAGGCGCACTCGACCGGGTCGGGCGCGTCATAGCGCTCGTCGGTGAGGGTCAGGTAGTGAGGGCACGTCTCGGCGGTGGCACGGACGCCGGCCGCCTTGGCCTGACGGACCTCGTCGAGGGCGGCCGCCGACGAGAGGTGGACGATGTGGATCGGCGCGTCCGTGGCCCGGGCGAACGCGAGCGCCCGGGCCGTGGCGACCGCCTCGACGTACGGTGGTCGCACGCTCGCGTGGTAGCGCGGGAGCAGGTCGCCCCGGCGCAGGGCTGCGGCGGTCGCGAAGTCGAGCAGCACCGGGTCCTCGCAGTGGACCTGGAGCATGCCGCCGTGCGCCCCCATCACCCGCAGTGCGCCGAACAGCGTGGAGTCGTCGAGACGGAAGTCGAAGACCATGAACGCCTTCGAGGTCGCGACGCCGGCCTCGATGGTCGCCGGCAGCTCGGAAAGCGGATCGTCGGCGTGGCCCGAGACCGCGAGCGACAGGCCGTAGTCGATGGCACTGTCGCCGTCCGTTGCGGCTCGCCATTCGCGCAGGCCGGTCCGAAGCGATCGCTCGGCGGCCGGGGTCGAGCCGGTGCCGGGGTTGTTGAACGACAGGAACGTGGTGGTGCCACCGAACGCCGCCGCGACCGAGTCCTGGAAGAACCGATCCGGCGCGTCGTCGACCGCCACGCGGGTGTGGGTATGGACGTCGACAGCGCCGGGGAGGACCAGCATCCCGGTGGCATCGATGACGCGGCGGGCCGCCGTCGCCGGTCCGATCAGGCCCGGCTGGACAGCGGTGATCCTGCCGCCGTCGACGGCGATGTCAGCCGGTCGCGATCCCCCGCGGTTGACCACGGTGCCACCACGGACGACGAGATCGGTCATGAGCGAGGCGGGACCGACGTCAGCCCTCGACCTCGCGGATCCGGATCGATTGCGCCCCGTCCCAGAGCGCCCGCCGGCCGACCTCGCGCAGCCGCTCCTGCCAGCCGTCGTCCGGGAGGACGGACGCGAAGTGGTTCGCAGCGAGCTGGCCCACCTTCGACGACGTCGTGCATGCGCCGTACGGGAAGAAGATCTCGCATTCGCTGATCCCACCCGGGTACATCGCCAACATGCCGGGCGATGGGTGGGATGTGTGGTTCTCATAGTCGATCCCGGGGCGGAAATCGCCGTACGGGATCCAGGTCGACTCGCCCGACCAGCGGCAATGGATGAGCTTCGAGTCGATCGGCAGCATCCGCCGGATGGCCTCGATGGTGGCCGGTGCCGCAGGCTCCCAACGGGCGCTAAAGTGCAGGTCACCGACCTCGATCTCGAGCCGTCCCATAGCGCGGAGGATAGCGTGGCCCAGGACGCCGGACACTCCCGGCCGACCATCAGCACGCACGTCCTCGACACGGAACGTGGGGTGCCGGCGACCGGTGTCCGCGTGGCGCTCTATCGGCTCGACGTCGGCGCGAGCCCGATCCGGATGACCCAGGCCCTCACCGATGGGGATGGCCGGGTCCGGGACCTGCTCGAGCGGCCGATGCAGGTCGGCGATTACCGGCTCGAATTCGACGTCGCCCACGAGGAGGGTTCGTTCTTCACGAAGATCGCCGTTGACCTGCGCATCGACGATCCCGAACGCAGCTACCACGTCCCGCTGCTGCTGGCGCCCTATTCGATGACGACCTACCGCGGGTCGTAGCGTTCCCGCGCGGTTCCCGGGCAGTTCCCCGGACGGGTGCTAGCGAAGGACCGGGAACGCGTCGATCTCGACCTTCGGATGCCCGGCGGTGCCGACCACGACGACCTTGATGGTGTGTGAACCGCTCGCCGCCCACGACCGCTGGAACACCACGACCCGCGACCGTGTCGTCGTTCGGTGGAAATCGACGGTCCGGACGTAGACGCCATCGACGTACACCTTGGCCTGCCCGTTGGCCGGTCCGAGCCGACCGACGACGGCCATCGCCCGCCCCGACGTCCGGAACGTGACCGACGCCCCGGCCCGTGTGGAGGTGTGCAATCGACCTCCGCTGGCCGTGGATGTCGATACGCTCGACCATGAGCCGGCATACGTCGCCTGACTGCTCGTGTCCTGGAACAGTTTCGCGATCACGCCCGGCCCATCGGCTTGGTCGCTGACCACACCGAGGTTGTCCCGCGCGCGGATGCCGTAGTTCGTGGCCGTCGCGAACGTGATCGGAGTCCGAACCGTGCGGGACACGGTGCTAGAGATGAGCGTCGCCCAGCCGCCGGTGCCGATCCTTCGGCGGACGACATAACTGGAGATCCCGTTCGGACCGACCGTGCCGGACGGCCAACCGACGACGATCCTGATGCTGCTGCCGATCACCTGCGCGTTATCGAATCGGTACGAGCACGGTGGAAGCGCCAGCGACGAATCTCCGACGATCGTCCGATATGCGTTCACAAGTCGACCGGTCACCGATCTACACGAGGTCCCGGCGAGCGGCTTCCCGCGCGCGAGGATCCGGGCCTTCAGCGCCGTCGCCGTCAGGCTCGGGTCCTGGCTGGCCAGGAGGGCGGCAACCCCCGAGACGTGCGGGGCGGCCATCGATGTGCCTGCCGCCCAGCCGTAGCCACCGGGCACGGTCGACAAGATGTTTACGCCCGGCGCCGACACGTCGACGCTTTGCTGCCCGAAGTTGGAGAAGTTGGCCAAGCCTCCGCGCTGGTCGATCGCCGCGACCGAGATCACGTTTGCATTGACGGATTCGGCGGGGTAGAAGTCGACCCCAGGTGCGTCTAGGTCGCGACCCTGATTGCCCCCTGCCGCCACGAATAGCGCGCCTGACTCGGCGATCGCCGCATCGAGGACCGTGCTGGACCCGTCGCCGCCCCATGACGCATTGATGATCGGGACGTGGAGTGATGCAGCGAAGTCGATGGCATCCGCTAGAAGGGCATCGCTGCCGCCAAGGATGCCTCCGTCGCAAGACCCAGAGTGCTCGAACGCCTTGAGCGCCATAAGCCGGACGCTGGGTGCCACCCCCACGACGCCCGTGCCATTCAACGACGCGGCGATGGTGCCAGCCACGTGCGTGCCGTGCCAATCACCGGCAGCCGGCTTCGGGTCGTCATCGGCGTGGCAGAAATCACGCCCGTGCACGGTTGACCCAGGTTGGTTCGGGTCGGTCCAAGCACGGTCGACCAGGTCTGGGTGAGTGAAATCGATCCCGTCATCGATTACGGCGACAACGATCTCCGTCAAACCCGTCGACACCCCGAGAGCCTCTAGGCCACCGACATCGACTCCCGGAACGCCTGTCACCGGACCCGCGGGCGGGCCAAGATCGATGGTCTGTCCGACGTTATGTAATCCCCATTCCTGGGGGAACTCCGGTTCGCTGGCAGGGTCGTACGTGAGCTCGCGCTGAACATTCGGCGCAACCGCCTCGACCCGCGGATCATTTCGCAGAGCGCGTTTGACGGTCGCAACCGATCGACCTACTGCGACCACGACTTGGTTCCGCCCGGTTCTGCCGCGATGGATGACTGATAAGCTCAGATCACGCAAGAGAGCGGCTCGCTCGTCGCTCGTGGTCGTGGCTCGGAAGCGGACGACGACCTGATCGGCCGGATCGGCCGGGGACGTGGGTGGGCCCGCTGTCGCCCCGGCCGGCATCGCGAACACGGCCGCCAGGATGCCGGCGACGGCGATCAAGTGACGGGTCTGGGTCATGTGCCACGCATCGTACGGCGGTTTGGCGTGCGAGCGTGACAGCCTAGATGTCACGGGTGGGTCCTACGTTTCCGCCATGGAAGCCCACGTCATCCCGCTCCATTCCGCGGTCCGGCTCGAGGGGGACCGGATCGTCGTCGAGCGCCTGACCCTGACGGACCCGACCCTTGCCGGCTTCCTGGGGGACCGGGCGGCGGGGGATCGCGGTCCGCTGGTCGAGCGCGCCCTGCGGATCGGGCTGATCGCCCTGCAGGACGCCGGGGTCACGGTGAACGTCGACGCCGTGCGCACCGAGTTCGAGCGCATGGTCCGCCAGGCGGAGCAAGTGAACGAACGAGCGGCCCAGGCGCT
>DASSMQ010000136.1:0-3541 GCA_035688805.1 Candidatus Limnocylindrales bacterium | reverse complement strand
CATTGCCGGGCTCGTCGTCCATCCGGTCGGTCATCGTACCTGCCGTGACGTGCGGCGACGACGCCGAGGAACGGGGCGGGACTACGCTCCGACGATGCGCCAGAGCGCCATCGTCCCGGGGCTCTACGAGATCCCGCTCCTGCGGGTCAAGGCCCACGCCGTCATCGACGGCGACGACGTCAGCCTCATCGACTGTGGGCATGCCGGGTCCCTGCCCGCCATCGAACGTGCCCTCGACGGCCTCGGCGTCTCCCTCACTCGGGTCCGCCGGCTCGTCTGCACGCATGGGCACCCCGACCATGCCGGGAGCGCCCGAGCGATCGCCGACCGGGGGGTCGAGGTCCTGATCCATCCGGCCGACGCCGCGAACCTCGACGTCGGGTTCGGCGACGTGGTCCGTCGACCCTCCCGCGGTCGCATCTTCGCGGCCATGACCCCGCCTCTGGCAGCCTTCCGACCCTTGTCCGACGGCGATGAGCTACCGGTCTTGGGTGGCCTCAAGGTCATCCACACGCCCGGGCACACGCCTGGCAGCGTCTGCCTCTTCGCTGAGCGATCCGGCGTCCTATTCGTCGGCGACACGCTGCAGCGCAGGTTCGGGCGCCTCTCGTTCGCGAGCGGCTTGTACAGCGACGATCCCGTGATGGCCCGCGAGAGCGTGCAACGGTTGGCCGCCCTCGACGTCAGGACAATCGTCTTCAGCCACTTTCCGCCACTTCGCGAGGATGCCCGGGCGACGCTTGCCGGGCTCATCGGGACGGTTCGTCCCGACCCTTCCAGACAACGTCGATCCGAGGGCACGCCGTGGACACGTTGATCGATCTCGTCCAGGCCGGCGGTGAACGCCATGGCGATCGACCGGCCCTGCTGATCCGGCCGTCATTCCGGACGCGGGTCCTCACCCACCGCGATCTGGCCGACATGGTCCCGCGCGTCGCTCGGGGGCTGCGCGAGACGGGACTCGAACCGGGCGACCGGGCCGTCATCTGGGCCGTCAACCGACCCGAATGGGGCTTGGCCTTCCTGGCAGTGGCGCACGCCGGCGGCGTCGCCGTGCCGATCGACGTTCGCCACACCGTCGACTTCGGCACGAAGATCGTGGAGCAGACCCGACCGAAGCTCGTGCTCGCCTCGAAGCAGACCGAGGCCTCTGCGCGGGCGCTCGGCCTGCCGATCGTGTGGATCGAGACGCTGCCGGATCTCGCCCGCCGGACCGAGCCGATGCCGGCCGCCGAGACGGGCGCGGACACCCTGGCGGAGATCGTCTTCACGAGCGGTACGACCGGCGATCCAAAGGGCGCGATGCTCAGCCACGGCAACCTGATGTCGTGTGCCACCCAGATGAGTCGGCTCCTGTCGATCGGTTCGGATGACCGCCTTCTGTCGGTCTTGCCGCTGTCGCACCTCTACGAGCAGGTGCTCGGGTTCATCGGCCCGATGCTGGTCGGCGCGAGCGTGATCTACCCGGTCAGTCGCCAGCCCGCGGTCCTCGTCCGGACGTTCCGCGACTTCCGGGTCACGATCCTGCTCATCGTTCCGCAAGGGCTCCAGCTGCTGACCAGCGCCATCGAGCGCAAGGTCGATCAGCAGGGCCAGCGCGCCCGCTTCGAACAGCTGCACCGGCTCGGTCGACGGCTGCCGATGCAGCTGCGTCGGATCCTGTTCCGGCCGGTCCTCGAGCAGTTCGGCGGTCGTCTCCACACGATCGGCGTGGGCGCGTCGGCGATCGAGCTCGACGTCGCGCAGCGCTGGATCGACATGGGTGTCCAGATCCTGCAGGGGTATGGGGCGACGGAGATGGGTCCGGTCGTCACCTTCACGCGACCCGAGCGGAACGTCCTCACGACCGTCGGCGAGCCGTTGCCCGGGATCGAGGTCCGGATCGCGGACGACGGCGAGATCCTGGCGCGCGGTCCGGGCCGATTCCTCGGCTACTGGCAGAACCCCGAGGCGACCGCTGCAGCGATCGATGCCGAGGGCTGGTACCACACCGGGGACCTCGGCTCGTTCACCGACGCCGGCATGCTGACGTTCCGGGGTCGCAAGAAGGACATGCTCGCCCTGCCCGACGGCCAGAAGGTCTATCCCGAGGACGTCGAGGCAGTCCTGCGGACCGACCCGCGGGTCGGTGACGCGACCGTGGTGGGCTGGCCGCCGGGCGGCGGGCTGCGCGTCCACGCCGTCCTGCTGCTCGAGGATCCGGCGGCCGCGGACGACGTCGTCCGCGTCGCGAATGCCCGCCTCGCCCCGCATCAGCAGATCCGCGGCATGACCGTCTGGCCCGACCCGGACCTGCCGAGGACCCACACGCTCAAGGTCCGGAAGCCCGAGGTCCTCGCCCGACTCGCAGCGCTCGAATCACCCGACCACCCGCTGGCCAAGGGCCCTGCGCCGATGGGCCACGGCCCGGTGCTCAACGTCGATCCCGTGACCGCGTTGGTAGCCAGCGTCGGCGGCCTGGATCCATCGGCGGTGCCATCGACCGCGCGCCTGTCGAGCGACCTCAATCTCGATTCGCTGCGGCGCGTGGAACTGCTCGGGGTCATCGAGGAGGAGCTCGGCGTGTTCGTGGACGATGATGCCCTCGAACCCGATGCCACGGTCGCCGACCTCATCGCGCTGGTCGACGGAGCACGCCAGACGGGTCGCAAGCCGGGCGCCTGGGCGTGGCCGCTCAGTCCAGCTGTGCGGGCGGTCGGCCTCGCCTCCCAGGTCCTCCTCATCTACCCCTTCATCCACGCGTTCTACAAGATCCGGGTGACCGGGCTCGAGCGACTCGACGGGGTCCGGGGCCCGGTGCTCTTCACCCCGAACCACTGCCTCCACCTCGACAACGCGATCATCCTGACCCGCCTCCCGCTCGGCGTCCGCTGGAAGCTGTCGGTGGCGGCCGGCGCCGAGACCATCTACGAGAACCCGCTCCAGGGCGTGCTCGCCTCGGTGATCGCGAACGCCTTTCCGCTGGCGCGCGAAGGCGGCGTGCGCAAGAGCCTGGAGCTGCTGGGGGCGCGGCTCGACCGCGGCTTCAACATCCTCATCTACCCAGAGGGCAAGCTGACCGTGGGCGGACCGCTCCAGCCGTTCAAGGCCGGCGCGGGACTGATCGCAGTCGAAGGCGGTACGCCGATCGTGCCGGTCAAGATCAACATCCACTCGATGTCCTGGATCGACCGTCGGCGCTGGCCGTCGCCGTTGCGGGGCGATGTCGAACTGGTGCTCGGTGATCCGCTCCAGTTCGACGCCGACACCGACCACGCGACGGCCACGAGCAGGCTGCAGGCGGCGGTCGATGCACTGTAGGCTCGGGCGATGAACACCCTCGATGTCCTGATGTACGGCCAGCGGACGATCCGATCGACCATCGATCGCTATGGTCCCGACGATTGGGCGCGCATCGCGCTCGGCGTCTGGACGGCCAAGGACCTGCTCGGTCACCTCGGTGCCTTCGAGGTCCGCTTCGCGGACCAGTTGGCGCCGTTCGCGGGTGCCACGCCGACCAGCGACCTGCCATCGGCCGATCCGCGCACGTTCAACGACGATC
>DASSMQ010000135.1:0-41041 GCA_035688805.1 Candidatus Limnocylindrales bacterium | reverse complement strand
GGTCCGTCAGGTTCCGGATGTCGATGTCACCGATCCCGTCGGACGGAGCCGGGGAAGGGGTCGCGCTGGGTTCGGGCGTCAGGACGGGCGTCGCGGTCGGGCCGGGCGTGGAGGTCGGGACGGGCGTCGCGGTGGGGACCGAGGTCGGCTGGACCGGGCTCGAGTCGCCGAGCACGCCGGACGCGGCGACGGCGCCGATCAGGACCAGGGCTCCGGCGACGATGGCCGTCCCGATCGCGCGGCGGGTGGTGGACGTATCCATGGGATCATTCCTTCTGGGGTGGGGCCCGGCATCGGCGCCGGGTCACGGGAAGATGGTCCGGGCGTCGACGTCGTCAGACGACTGACGAGGACCGTCGAGGCGGGAACGTCATCCGTCCACACCGCCATCGACGCGCGTCGATGGCGGCAGGGCACCAGCGGCCTGATCGGCTGGCCGGTCGTGATAGGCTCGGCGAGCGCCGCGAGCGGACACGCGGGAGTAGCTCAGTTGGCAGAGCGGCAGCCTTCCAAGCTGCATGTCGCGGGTTCGAACCCCGTCTCCCGCTCCATCCCCCGACCGATCGCCATGAGCCGCAGCCCTAACGCAGGCCGGCCCGCATCGTTGGATAGGGTGATCCCCCGAACGTTTCCGAGGCTTGACCATGACCCGACTTCCCCTGATCGGTGCCCTCATCGCGGCATTCGCCCTGACCGCCGGCGCCGTCGCCGCCTTCTCCGACCTGCCGACCGCCGCGTCCGGCGGGCTGGCGACCGCCAGCGCCGCTGCCGGCACGACCGTTCCTGCCCGTGACGTCAGCGCCGTGTCCGGCCTGACGCTCCCCGCGAACGGCAGCCAGCCGGCGCCCGACAGCAAGGCCGATCTCACTGCTGAGGCGAATGGCACGAACGGCGATCACGGCGCGGCCGTCTCGGCCGTCGCCACCGCCGACGACCCGACGCCCGACACGAACCGCGGCGCGGACGTGTCGGCTGTCGCCAAGGACAACCACGGTCAGGCGATCGCTGCAGGCCACGCCCCGACCACGAACGGTCGACCCGACGGCGCCGGGAAGCCGGCAGGCGCCGGGCAGCCTGCCGAGCCGGGTGTGCCCACCGACCCGGGCATGCCGGATGGGGCGGGCAAGCCCGAGGGCATCACCCACCCGTAGGCAGGGCCCAGGGCGGCCGGTCTCAGCCTGAGCCGGCCGCCAGGATCACGACCCCGAGCGCGACGGAGGCGACGCCCGCCCACTGCCGCCGGCTGAGCCGCTCGCCGAACAGGAACCAGGCGCCGAGCGCCGCGATCGATGCGAACTGCGCTGCGAGCGCCGAGCTGACCGCGATCCCGCCTCCGGCGCCCCAGGCGTACGACAGGAAGCCGCCCACTTCGCACGCCCCGGATAGGACGACGAACGGCAGCGACGGACGCGTCACCCGCAGGCGCGACGTCGCCAGCAGGGGGAGGGTGATCGCCGCGACTCCGACGATCCGCGGCGGGACCAGCGCCCAGCCGAGCGGCAGGCTTGCGCCGAGTCGGCCGGTCGCGTAGAGGCTCGCTCCGAACGACAGCCCGGCCAACGCGCCGAAGAACAACGCCCAGCGAAGGCGTCGTGCGCCCGCGGCCGGCGTATCGGGGTCGGGTGCGAACGCCGTCACGACCACGCCGACGGCGACGATCGCCACGCCGACGCCGACGAGCGGCGCCAGCTCCTCGCCGCCGATCACGGCGAACAGGGCTGCCACGGCGCCCTCGGTCGCGGCAAGCGACGCGACGAGTCCGACCTTGCCGGTGCGGAGGCCGACGTATTCGAACAACAGGCCGCCGACGTTGCCGGCGCCTGACAGCAGCAGCCACAACCAGTCGTCGGTCGGCACCGGCGATCCGGCGGTCGTCACCAGCACGATCGGCGCAGCGACGAGGGCGCTGACCAACAGCACCCCGCCGAGGGCCGGCATCGCCCCGATCATGCGCGTCGAACGTGCCGAACCGAGGGTCGATCCGGCGAAGAACAGCGCCGCGAGGAGGCCCCCGATGAGTGCGGTCAAACGACCTCGGCGTCCGGCCCCGCCGGGCTCATGCGGGTGCCGGGATCAGGGCGACCGGCCCGAACGCCAGGCGCACCCGGCCATCACGCTGCATCACCGTGAGCCGCTGATTGCCGGTGACGTCGACCCGCAGCTCGCGACCGCCCACATCGACCCGGACCTGGGCGGTCGGGCCCTCGAAGATGACCCGGTCGATCGTGCCGTCGATGACGTTCTCCTGGCCGTCGCTCGCGACCCCGGCCCCATCAAGCAGGGTGATGTCCTCCGGTCGGACGTAGGCGATGACCGACTGGCCGACGGCGAGGTCCTCGCGATGCAGGCCGCGCAGCGTTCGGCCCCCCGCGTCGACCACCCAGCGAGCCGAGTCGCCCGACCCGTCGCTGCCCGTGATGGTGCCGCGGAGCCCGTTGTTGGCCCCGATGAACTCGGCGACATAGGGCGTGGCGGGCCGAAGGTAGATATCGGTCTGGGTGCCGATCTGCTCGATCCGACCGGCGTTCATGACCACGATCCGATCGGAGATCGCGAACGCCTCGGACTGGTCGTGCGTCACATAGATGGCGGTCTTGCCGGTCCGTCGCTGCAGGTCGAGGATCGAGTACTTGAGCGTATCCCGCAGGTTCCGGTCGAGCGCCGAGAGCGGCTCGTCGAAGAGCAGCACGGTGGGGTCGGTCGCCAAGACGCGGGCCAGCGCCACCCGCTGCTGCTGGCCTCCCGATAGCTGTGCCGGGAGTCGCGCCCCGTAGCCGGCGAGACCGACCATCGCCAGCATCTCGTCGACGCGGCTCGCGACGGCGGCCTTGGGAGAACCCTTCACCGACAGCCCGAAGCCGATGTTGTCCGCCACGGTCAGGTGCGGGAACAGGGCCGGGGTCTGGAAGACGAAGCCGATGTTCCTCGAGCGTGGCGGCAGATAGGTCACATCGCGATCGCCGAAGAACACGTGGCCGCTCGTCGGCTCGACGAGCCCGGCGATCATCCGGAGCGTCGTGGTCTTGCCGCAGCCCGACGGCCCGAGCAGCGTGACGAGCTCGCCGTCGGCGACGTCGAGTGTGACGTCGTCGACGGCGGCGGTGTCGCCGTAGCGCTTGGTGATCGACGCCAGGTGGACGGTCGCCATCAGTGCCGGCTCGTCACAGGATGTACGTCCCACGGAAGTGGCGGGTGCCGAAGATCCGGAAGAACAGCAACACCGCGAGGAACGACACGACCTGCATCACGACGGCGAGCGCGGCGGTCGTCGGGGCGAGGCCGGCGGTCCGGACGAGGTTGAAGACCCGCAACGGGGCGGTCTCGATCGTCGGCGGATGGACGAAGAGCGTCACCAGGTACTCGTTGAACACGATGATGAAGCACAGCAGCAGACCAGCCGACACGCCCGGCCCGATGAGCGGGAAGACGACCTTGCGATAGATCTGCCAGCGGCTTGCGCCCAGACACTCGGCCGCCTCCTCGAAGACGATCGGCAGGTCCTTGAGGGCCACCACGATCGGGGTCAGCATCAGCGGGAATGACCCGACGGCCATCGCCAGGACGAGCCCGAGCGAGCGGTCGAAGCGGTAGACGAACGTGTACGTCAGCAGCAATGACAGGCCGATCACGGCGCCCGGGACGTACAGCGGCAGCTGGAGGAGCGAGAAGATCAGACGCTTGCCCGGCAGCGGGTAGCGCACGAGCGCGTAGGCGGCCGGCAGACAGACGGCGAGGTCGATGACCAGGGTCAAGGCGGTGATCCGGAAACTCCACCACAGGTTGTCGGCGAACGATCCGATCGCGGCGCTGAAGTTGTCGATGCCGGAGGTCCCGCCGCGGGCGCCCAGCGATTGCACCAACAAGGCGATGAACGGCAGGACGAACAGACCCAGGCACAGCCAGATGTAGCCGTGACTCACCAGCGCGGCCAGCCGGCGGGCCCCGAGGCGTGGCCGTCGAGCAGCGACCCCGGCGCTCACTCGACCAGCGCTCCGCGCGAGTAGCGCAGCGAGAAGTACGTCACAACGAACGCGAGCACGAGCAGCACGATGCCCATCGTCGCGGACATCCCGTAGTCGTTGCCGACGACCCCTCGCTGGTACAGGGTCCAGGCCAGTGTCCGCTGCTCCTTGATCGACCCGAGCAGCAGTGGCTCGGCGAACGTGCCGACGCTCCAGCCGAAGACCATCAGCGCTCCGGCCACGACACCGGATCGGGTGAGCGGCAACACGACCCGGCGGAACGTCTGCCAGGGCCGGGCCCCCAGGCACGCCGCCGCCTCCTCGAGCGTCGGGTCGACGTTGCTCAGCGCTGTGCCGATGCTCATCACCATGAACGGGAACGTGAAGATCGCCATCGCGAAGACCACGGCCGGCAGGTTGAACAGGATCGCGTTGTTGGGCAGGCCGAGCAGCTTGAGCAGCGGGTCGGCGGCGCCACCTGGCAGCAGGATGAACCGCAGCCCGAAGGCCACGTACAAGGCGCCGAACATCGGGAACACCATCAGCGCCCGGACGATGTCCCGGTAGCGCACTCGACGGACCAGGATGTACGCGAAGGGGAACCCGAAGATCAGGTTCACGATCGTCGCCAGCAGCGCCAGCTGGATCGTGACCAGGATATTGGGCAGATAGCGGTCGACGATCGTCGCGTAGTTCTCGGTCGTGTAGGTGGGGCCGGCTCGGGCGAGGAACGACGAGCCGGCCGTGAAGCTCATGTCGACGATGAACGCGAGCGGTGCATAGAGGAACAGCAGGGCCAGGAGCGCGGCGGGTGCGAGCATCGCGGCCTGCCGCCAGCGCGACACCCGTTCGCGCGGAAGGACGACCGCCGGCGCGGCTCCGACGTCCCGAGCGTCGCCCGCTGCGATGGTCATCGGCATCGACTCCTGAGCGTCACGAAGCCTCCCCTTCGGGTCGCAGCGTACGCCGAAGGGGAGGCTCCTGGTGGCCTCGGCTTATTGGCCGATCTTCTTCGCGTAGTAGTCCTGGAAGACCTTGGCGCTCGCGCTGTAGGCGGCCCAGTCGATCGGCTTGAACGAGGACTGGATCTGGTCGAGGGTGGGGAAGTAGGTGAAGTAGTCGGTCTTGAACCAATCCGGGACCTGGGAGACGTAGTCAGGCCCCAGGAAGCCCTCGGACAGCTCGCTCCACTGGCCGTGGTCGATGGGCCACGTGTTCGGGAATTGGACCTCCGGTGACAGACGCCAGTTGATGAAGACCTGGGCGAGGACCGGATGGGCGGTGCCCTTCGGGATCCAGAGGTAGCCGTTGGCCGGGTAGATCGCCTTGGGCACGAGCAGCGCGGCGTCCTTGTGGCCGCCGAGATACTCGAGCCGGGCCAGGCTGTTCCAGAACCCGACCGCGTCGGCGGCACCGGACTCGAACAGCTGCTGCAGGGTCGGCTGATCGGTCGTGTACTGGACGACGTTCGGTCCGACGTTGGCGACGACCCAGTCGACGACCGACTTCATCTGCTCCGGGTCCTTGTAGTCCTTGCCGAGCTCATCGGCGAAGCCCAGCAGGATGCCGCCCGCCGTGATGTCGCCCGGCAGCGGCAGGGTGACCTTGCCCTTGAGCTTGGGATCCTTCAGATCCATCAGCGACTTCACGAATGACGCGGTCGTCTTGTTGTAGACCACGCCCGGGTAGGCCGTCGACTGGAAGGCGATCGACTGCGGTGCGTGCTTGAACCCGTCGAGCACGAGCTTCTGGTTCGGGATCAGGTCAGAGGTCAGCGAGTCCGCCACGAGGTCCTGCTGGCTCGCGTCGTACCAGTAGTTCTCCTCGACCGCGATCACGTCGAACGGGGCCGGGTTGCCAGCCTGCTTGTCGGCGGCGAGCTTGGTGATGTACTCGGAGGGCGACTGGCTGCCGGTGTACGTGAGCTTGATGTCCGCACCGTACGTCGACTTGACGTAGGCCTCGAACTGCTTGACCAGCTCGTCGGTCGCCGAGTACGTCCAGTTGCCGACGGTCAAGGCCCCTTCCTTGGCGATCTCGGCCTTGATCTCCTCGTCGGTCATGTCCTTTTCGAGGATCGACACATGCTTCGTCGCGGCGGCCGCGCTGGCCGATGCCTCGGCCGACGCCGCGGTGCTCGGGCTGGCCGCGGTCGACGCCGGCGCCTGGGTCGCCCCGGTCGACGCGCAGGCCGAGACGATCAGCGCGGCGATGGCGACGAGCGCGAGGGGCACCCGCGGTCTCGTCTGGCTCTGGTTATCCACGGGCGTGACCCTCCTCCTGGCCGTGGCGGACGTCCGCGTGTGTCCCATCCAGCCGTCGTGAGGCTGAACGTTGACGCTTGACGTTGCCATTCACCGCGCAGCATACTCGGGCGGCCTTGCCCGTCAAGGGCGCAGGTGTCGACAGGAGGTCCGGCCCATCCCACGCAAGACTCGGCCACGGCGCGGGGCTGAACCCGACGGCCGCGCGCGGTCGACCTCCATCACGCTGCGCGACGTGGCCGCGCAGTCCGGCGTCTCGATCACGACCGCGTCGCGGATCCTGAACGGGCGGGAATCGGGCGTGCCCATCCGTGACGACACCCGCGAGCGGGTGATGTCGGCGGCCGCCACCCTCGGCTACCGGCCGAACCTGCTGGCCCGGGGCCTGCGCGGCAGTCGGAGCTCGCTGATCGGGGTCATCGCCCGCGATGTCGGCGACCCGTTCCACATCCAGATCCTGCAGGGCATCAACGAGGTCACCCGGGCGCGCGGCTTCCGGCTGTTCCTCGGCCATGTCGACTACCGACCCGACGTGGCCCTGAGTTACGGGTCGATGTTCGAGCGATCCCATGCCGACGGGATCCTGCTCCTCGGTGATCTCGCCGACGGCGAGTCGACCTTCGCGGACCTGGCGGCGCAGCATCGGTTCGTGATCGGCGTCTCCGATCGGACCGGACCGGGTGCCTTCCCGGGGGTCTACGCGGACAACCATGCCGGGACGAGGCTCGCCCTCGAGCACCTCTGGAAGCTCGGTCACCGTCGCATCGTGTGCGTGACGGACCCAGGCACCGAAGATCAGCGCCTGCGAGCCGAGCTGTTCGAGGGGTTCATGGCGGACCGAGGTTCGACCGAGGCGATCGTCGAGCGGATCGGTCAGCCCGACCCCGGTCCCAGCTACCGCCTCGGGCTCGAGCTGTTCCGGGCCATGGCCGCCCGCCCCGGCGATGCCGTGAGCCCGACCGCGGTCTACGCCACATCGGACACGCTCGCCATCGGCCTGCTGCAGGCCGCCTATCGGCTGGGGGTCGTGGTCCCCGACCATCTCTCGATCGTCGGCTACGACGATATCGACTTCGCGGCGTATACGATCCCGCCGCTGACGACGGTCAGCCAGGCCGGAGTCGATATGGGCCGCACCGCAGCGTCGCTCCTGCTCGACTTGATCGAGGCCGATCAGCCCACCGACGGCGTCGAGGACGTCATCCTCGAGCCCAGTCTGGTCGTTCGTCGCTCGACGGCTCCGCCCCCCTCCGGAGGGTAGGACCGGCCGGTCTCGGCTATCGTCCCGTCGTGGCGACACGACGCGCGTCACGGGTCATCGGCGATCGCTATCGGCTCGGACCGGTCATCGGTCGAGGCGGGATGGCGACCATCCACCGGGCGTTCGACCAGCGCCAGGACCGGCCCGTGGCGGTCAAGCTGCTCCATCCCGAGGTGACGAAGGACGCCGACCTCGCCGATCGGTTCCGGCGGGAGGCGCTCGCCGCGACCGTCCTGCGCCACCCCAACATCGTCGCCTGCCTCGACACCGGCACCGACGGCGATCAGCCCTACCTGGTGATGGATCTGGTCGATGGGGAGGACCTCGCCGCACGGCTCAAGCGGGGTGGTCGACTCCCGCCGGCGCAGGTCGCCCGCATCGGGCTCGACGTCGCACGGGCCCTCGGAGCGGCCCATCTGCGCGGCATCGTCCACCGGGACGTGAAGCCCGGCAACATCCTCCTGGCCGCGGACGGTCGCGCCCTGGTGACCGACTTCGGGATCGCACGATTGGCCGCCGATGCCGAGGCAGCCCGGCCTGGGACCACCCTCGGGTCGGTCCACTACTTCAGCCCCGAACAGGCGCGTGGCAGCGGGACGACCCCGGCCTCCGACGTCTATGGCCTCGGACTGACGCTGTACGAAGCGCTGACGGGGGCGCGCCCGTTCGGTGGCAGCACGACGGAGGCGGTCGCGCTCGCCCGGATCGGGGCTCCGGCCCCATCACCGAGGGCGCTGCGCCCCGACGTCCCCGCTGGTCTCGATGCAGTCATCGTCCGAGCCCTGGCGCCGGAGCCCACCGATCGCTACCCGAACGGCAACCTGATGGCGGCGGCCCTGGAACCGATCATCGGTGCGGCCGACTCTGGTGACGCCACGTCGGTGGTGGTGCTGCCCCGGAACCCGCAGGCTGCCGAGGAGCCGGTCGCCGGCGCGGCGCCCGTCGCCGCCGCAGCGCCTGGGAGCGGACCGGTGCCGCGGCAGAAGCGGGCCGGCAGATCGCGCCACCCACGCCCGCCCGCTCGACCCGACGCCGCGAGGTCGCGGACGGCGCCGCCGGGCGTCCTGGTGGCGCTCCTCGCCCTGCTCGGGGTGGTGGGCGGAGCGCTGCTGGTCGCGGCCATCCCGGGTCAGGGGAGCGGCCTCGGCCCCTCCGCGAGCGACGTCGCGATCGTCGCGTCCCCGACCGCGACGCCGACGCCCCGACCCAGCCCGACTCCACGGCCGACGGCCACCCCCACCCCGAGCCCGCCCCCGTCCCGTCCGCCGACCGCGGTGCCGGCCGGCGAGGTGGCCGACCTGTGCGACATCTTCTTCGACATCCCGTGCGGCCTCGGCCCGGGTCGCTACGCCCCCTCGCGGTTCCAGCCGCCATTCGACATCGAGCTCGGCGACGGCTGGTCGAACGCCGCGCACACCGAGGACATCGTGGCGCTGACCAGGGCCGAAGGCACGATGACATTCGCCGGGGCCATCACCCAGGTCGATCCGAGCGGGCGGGCGACGAAGCCCAAGGCGCGTGCCCGGGATATCGTCGAGGCATTCATCGCCACGGACCGGGTCGGTGCCAGCCGACCGTCGGACGTGCGGATCGGCGGTCGTCGGGGCCTGTCGGTCGATCTCTCCCCGACCGATGGCAAGCGAGTGGACCTGTTCGCGACCGCCACCAGCGTCTTCCACCTGGAGCCCGACCGCACCACCCGGGTCGTGGTCGTCGACCTGAAAGGTGGACGGACCGCATTGATCGCCATCGAGCCCGGGGACGGCAGCGAGCTGCGCGAGATCCTGGTCACGGCCGACCCTGCGGCGGGCACGATCCACTGGCGTTGAGCCGGTCCGGACCATGACCGATGGCACCAGACGTCACCCCATCGGCCTATCGACGCGCGGACGGGTTCCGGCCACAGTCCCCGCGTGATCCACGCTACCCGTCGCCCATCCCCGTGGCGGCGGGGCCTCAAGCGGCTGGCGGCCGACCCGCATGTCCTGCTGGCGGTCGCGGTCGTGTTCGCCGCGCTCGTCATCGAGGCCCTGTCGCAGGTGCGGCTCGGCCTCGTCATCGTGCCGTCGGTCGTCTACCTGGCGATCCAGATCGGCACTGGCCTCGTCTGGCGTGGCAGTCGCAAGGGCGTGACCGACACGAGCCGCCTGCTCCTGGCACTCATCGCCGTCCTGTGGATGAGCCTCGGCACGCGCGACGCCGCGACGCTGCCGCTCGCCTCCCTCCTCCTGCCGATCATCGCGATGGCCGCGGCGATCGGTCTGCGGCAGCTGTACGCGGTCGGCGGGGCCACCCTCGCCGCCGGGATCCTCGCTTATACCCTGCCGGCCATCACCTCGCCCACCATCCAGACCGGCATCTTGCAGCGCGGCGTCGCCCTGGCCGCCACCGGGTTCGTGCTCGCGGTCGGGACGCGCCGCACGGTGGCGACCCTGGAGCGAGCGGTCGAACACGCTCGCGCGGCGAACGCCGGTCAGCGCCGACGAGCTCGCCAGATGGCGGCGGTTGAGGCAGTCGGCCGGCTGCTCGCCATGGCCGGTCCGACGACGCTGGCCTACGACGCCGTCGTCGAGCTGTTGGTGGCCCGGTTCGGGTACCGCTACGTCTCCATCTACACCCGCGACGGTGATCTGATGCGGCTCGGCGCGCAGCGTGGCTACGTCGACGTCATCGAGACTTTCGATGGGACGGTCGGGGTCGTCGGTCGAGTCATGCGGACCGGCGAGCCGGCCCTGGTCCGCGACGTCGCCGACGACCCGGACTATCGCGCGGCCAGTCCCGACGTGCGGAGCGAGGTTTCGGTCCCGCTGCGCGCAGGCGACCTCCTTCTCGGTGTGCTCAACATCGAGAGCGGCGACGATGCGCCACCGCTCGACGAGGGCGATCGCGACACGATGGTCCTCGTCGGCGATCGCATCGCCGCGGCCCTTGCCCTCGCTCGGGAACGCGAGGCGTTGCGCGAACGGGCTGACGTCTTCGGTCGGATGGCGCGGTTCGGGTCGGCGATCAACGCCAGCCTGGAGCCCGAGACCGCCTATGCCGCCATCGTCGGTTCGATCGCCGTCGCGCTCGAGACGGATATCGCGTCGCTGATCCTGCGCGACGACGCCAGCGGCGACGACCGGATCGTGGCCATCCACGGTGGCGACACCCGCTATGTCGGAGCGAGCATCCCGCGCGGTCAGGGCACCTCCGGCAAGGCCCTTGCCGAAGGCCGGATCGTGACGGCCGCGGCGCTCGACCGGTCCGACTTTCCCAGCACGGTGCGCCGCGCCCGTACCGAGGACGTCCTCGCCGTCGCAGCCACGCCGCTGGTCCAGGAGGGCGTCATCATCGGCGCGCTGTCACTGGCTCGTCGGGACCTTGCCCGGCCGTACACGGAGCTCGAGCTCGAGGCCCTGCCGCTCGTCGCGTCCCAGGTCAGTCTGGCCCTCGCCAACGTCGCCCTCCACACTCGAGTGGCCGACGCGGCCATCCGCGATCCGTTGACCGGGCTATGGAACCGGCGACACCTCGAGGTCGCGACGGATCGCCTGTTCGCCGCTCGAGCCAGACTCGAGCCGGATTCGCGCCGGCCCGTGGCCGCCATCATGTTCGACCTCGACCATTTCGGGTCCTTCAACAAGCGCCACGGTCATGTCGTCGGGGACGCGGTCCTGCGGGCGTTCGGGGCGATCCTCTCGCGCCGTCTCCGATCCAGCGACATCGTGGCCCGCTACGGGGGTGAGGAGTTCGTGGCCATCCTCGACGGCGCCACGATCGACGAGGCCCAGCGAGTCGCGGAGGAGATCCGCCGTGAGCTCGAAGCCGCACGGGTGCCGGGCGCCGACGGCGAAGAGCTGCGGGCCACGGTGTCGGCCGGATGCGCCTCACTGGGTCCGGCGGTCGCGACCCTCGAGGCGTTGCTGGAGGTCGCCGACGTCGGCCTGCAGATGGCCAAGCGCGCCGGGCGTAACCAGGTCGTGGCCGCCTGACGGCCGGCGGCACGCTCGCGTCCGGTAGGCTTCCGGGGCAGATGCCCCTCGTCGCGACCGAGTCCCTGACCAAGCGCTACCCAGGCGGCGTGACCGCGCTCGATGACCTGACGGTCACCATCGAGCCCGGCATCGTCGGCCTCGTCGGAGCCAACGGCGCCGGCAAGAGCACCTTGCTGCGGATCCTGCTCGGGCTGCTGCCGGCCACTTCCGGCCACGCCACGGTGTTGGGGTTCGACGTCCGGACCCATGCCACGACGCTTCGTCGGCAGGTCGGCTACATGCCCGAGTCGGACTGCCTCCCGCCGGACGAGACGGCGGCCGACCTGGTCGGTCACATGGCCCGATTGTCGGGCTTGCCGGCGACCGCCGCCCGGGAGCGGGCCGCGGACGTGCTCCGGCACGTCGGCCTGTACGAGGAGCGCTATCGCCCCATCGGCGGGCATTCGACGGGCATGCGCCAGCGGGTCAAGCTCGCCCAGGCCCTGGTCCACGACCCTCGACTGCTGCTCCTCGACGAACCCACCAACGGGCTCGACCCGGCCGGCCGCGATGAGATGCTCGCCCTCGTCAGGCGGACCGGCACCGAGTTCGGGATCGCGGTGGTCGTCGCCAGCCACCTGCTCGGCGAGATCGAGCGGGTCTGCGACCACCTCGTCGCGATCGACGCCGGGCGGCTCATCCGGTCCGCGCCGCTGACCGCGTTCACGGAGCGGACCGGCATCCTCGCGGTCGACGTCGAGGACGGCGCGCCAGCACTCGCGGCGGCGCTGCTCGCGGCGGGCGTCCAGGCGACGGCGAACGGGCGCACCGTGCTGGTCGAGGCGACCGACGAGCGGCCGTTCGACCTCGTCCGGGACATCGCGGCCGACCTCGGGCTGCCCCTCGTCCGGATCGAACAGCGCCGTCGCGAGCTCGAGGAACTCTTCCGGTGACCGCGGCCCCGGGCAACATCTACGACCTGGGCTACCGGCGCTACGAAGGTGCTCGGTTGGGGCGGGCGGTCGTCGCGCTCGGACTGCTCGGGCACACCCTGCGCGAGGCGTACGGGATCGGGCGTGGAGGCCGGGCCAAGATCACCCCGTTCCTGCTGCTGATCCTGAACGCGCTGCCGGCGCTGCTCATCGTCGGCGTGCAGGCCCTCGCCAACCAGATCGGCGCGGGGGTCCCGAGCGGCCCGGCGCGACTCGCCGATCAGCTGCCCATCCGGCATGACACGTACCAGAACGTGACCTCGACCCTGGTCCTGCTCTTCTGCGCCGCCCAGGCGCCCGAGCTGTTCGGGCGGGACCAGCGGTTCGGGGTGCTGCCGCTCTATTTCTCGCGCGTGCTGACCAGGGTCGACTACGCGCTGGCCCGGACCGGCGGATTGTTCCTGGCTGTCCTCGTGGTGACGATCGTGCCCCATCTGATCCTCACGGTGGGCTCCCTGTTGACGGCCGCGGATCCGCTGACCGGCCTCGCCGACGACCTGCCCGACGTCCCGCGCTACCTCGCCGTATCCGTGCTCGCCTCCGGTCTGCTCGCCGGCATCGCCGCCGTCATCTCGGCCTGGACGCCGCGTCGCGCGTACGCGACCGCGACGATCATCGGCGTGTTCATCGTGGCGCCCATCGTGGTCGCGCTGCTGTCCCGACTCGCGGTCGGTGACATCGCCCGGATCGCGCACCTGATCAGCCCGACGGACGTCGTCGACGGCTTGAACGCCGCGATCTTCGGGACCATCGCCGAGAGCCGGGCGGTGGTGACCGCCGCGCTGCCCGGCTGGATCTACATCTCGGTGACGCTGGTGGCCATCGCCGGGGCATTGGCCCTGATCGTCCGTCGCTACCTGACCGTGGCCGTATGACCGCCGAGCGCGGCGACCGATCGGTCCGGCTGAGCCCCGGCGTGCCGGCGATCTCGGTCGATCACGTGTCGCGCTGGTACGGCAACGTCGTGGCCGTCAACGACGTGACGTTCGCGCTCGGTCCCGGCGTGACCGGGCTGCTCGGCCCGAACGGGGCGGGCAAGACCACCCTGCTCCACCTTCTCGCCGGCCTGCTGGCGCCGTCGGCGGGATCGGTCAGGATCGCCGGCCGCACCGCCTTCGGTGACCCGGGGGTCTACGCCCAGGTCGGCCTCGTCCCCGAGCGTGAGGCGGTCCCCGGGTATCTGACCGGCCGCCGGTTCGTGCAGACGAACGCGGTCCTCCAGGGGTTGGCGGACCCGGGTGCGGCCACCGGACGGGCGATCGCCACGGTCGAGCTCGAGGACGCCGCGGACCGGCCCATCCGGACCTACTCCAAGGGGATGCGCCAGCGGATCAAGCTGGCAGCCGCGCTCGTGCACGAGCCCTCGATCCTGTTGCTCGACGAGCCGTTCAATGGCCTCGATCCTCGCCAGCGCCTGCACATGATGGGGTTGCTCAAGGCGATGTCGGCCGAGGGGCGGGCCATCCTGTTCTCATCGCACATCCTCGAGGAGGTGGAACGGTTGGCCGAGGGGATCCTCGTCGTGTTCGCCGGCCGCCTGGCCGCGTCCGGCGACTTCCGGTCGATCCGCCGCCTGATGATCGACCGACCCCATCGGTTCACGATCCGATCGTCGGACGACCGGGCGCTCGGCGCCGCCCTGCTCGGCCACCCGGCCGTGTTCGCGGTCGATCTCCTCGACGGTCGGCTGGCCGCGCAGACATCGGACTTCGGCGCGTTCACCCGGCTGGTCGCCCCGATCGCCCGCTCGGCGGGTATCCGGCTGTTCGAGCTCACCCCGACCGACGACTCGCTGGAGAGCGTGTTCAGCTACCTGGTCGGTCGATGAGCAGCGCCGCGGCACTCGTCGATGTCACGCTCCGGTCCCTGCTCGGGCGGCGTCGGATCCTGCTGATGGGCTTGCTGGCGGGTTCGCCGGTCCTCCTGGCTCTGCTGGTCCGTTTCGGCGGCGGGCGACCCGACGCGTCGGCCGTGCTGGACAACCTGGTCCTGCGGACGGTGCTGCCATTGGTGGCGCTCGTCGTCGGGACCTCGACGCTGGGGTCCGAGATCGACGATGGCACCCTCCTCTTCCAGCTCGTCAAGCCGGTCGCCCGCTGGCGCGTGGCGGTCACCAAGGCGCTCGTCGCGGCGTTGGCAACGGTGGTGCTGATCGTCCCGCCGATGATCCTCACGGGTCTCGTCCTGGGCCGTGGCGATCAGATCGGGACGACCCTGGCGGGCTATGCCCTCAGTGCCGTGGCGGGCGGGTCGGCGTACGCGATCGCGTTCACGGCCCTCGGCGGTCTGACTCGACGGGCGCTCGTGATCGGTCTGGCCTACACGCTCATCTGGGAAGGGGTCCTGGCCGGGATCCTGGAAGGCACGCGCTACCTGTCCGTCCGACAAGCGATGCTCGGCATCGTGGCGGCGACCACGGGGGACGGCGGGGAACGGACGCCCCTGGCGCCAACGGTCGCCTGGACCATCGTCGCGGTCGTGGTCATCCTCGGGCTCGTGCTGGCGAGCCTCGCGTTGCGACGGTTCCAGGTGCGCGCACCGGACTGAACCTGCGTCGTCGGAGCGTTTGACGCCCTCGCGTCGCCCCGACTAGCATGCCGTCGACAAGTGCGCTTGCGCTCCGACATCATGACGCCTTGCGGAGACTGATCGAACGATGGACCTCGGCGCCCTATCCAGCGGCCTCCTGACCGGCCTTCGCGAAGGCGTCGAGGCGGCGTTGATCATCGCCATCATCTGCGCCTATCTGGCCCGGACCGGCAACCAGCGCCACCTCGGGGTCGTGCTCCTCGGCGCGGGGGGCGCGATCGTACTCAGCGCCGTCCTGGGATTCGTCCTGTATCAGACGGTCGGTGGACTCGAGGAGCCATACGAGCAGATCTTCGAGGCCGCCACCTTGCTGCTGGCCGCGGCGGTCGTCACCTGGATGCTCTTCTGGATGCGCCGCCAGGCACGCAGCGTGAAGGGCGATCTGCACGCGGCCGTCGATCGCGCGCTCGGCCAGGACTCCGTCATCGCGCTGGGGGTGCTTGCGTTCGTGGCGGTGATCCGGGAGGGTCTCGAGACCTCACTGTTCCTGGTCGGCCAGGCCAATTCCGCGAAGCAGGACGCGATCTTCGTGCTGGTCGGCGCGCTCATCGGGCTGGCCGCGGCCGCCGTGCTCGGGGTGGGTTTCTACCAGGGCTCCCGCCGGCTGAACCTCGCGACGTTCTTTCGCTGGACGGGCGTGGGCCTGATCTTCATCGCCGCCGGGCTGCTGTCGACGGCCGTCCACGAGCTCATCGAGATCGGGGTCATCCCGTTCGGGACGCAGACCCTGTTCGACCTGTCGGGCGTGTTGCCCCACGATCCGGCCGCGGGCAACCTGGTCGGCCAGTTCCTCCGCGCGCTGTTCGGATACTCCGCGACGCCGGAGGTGACGACCTTCGTGGCCTGGCTGGCCTACATCGTCGTGGTGCTGGCGCTCTTCCTGCGCCCGACCCGGCTCAGTCCCGCGCCGGCGACCACGCCGGCGACGACGCCGACGGCGCCCGCTCGGGGCTGACTCAGCGGGCCAGGATCCCCGACAGATCGGGCAGCACCGCGTCCTGGCCGAGCAGGAAGATCGCCCCGATCACGAGGCTGAACACGCCC
The DNA here is from genome assembly GCA_035688805.1 of Candidatus Limnocylindrales bacterium. GTDB lineage: Bacteria > Chloroflexota > Limnocylindria > Limnocylindrales > CSP1-4 > SPCO01. The sequence goes on along the minus strand of DASSMQ010000135.1, from coordinate 24,973 downwards.
GCGACCGCGCCGACCGCGACGTAGATCCGCTCACGCGTCTGGCTGGCGACGAAGCCGACCGAGCTGATGACGACGATCGCGAGATTGGACAGCAGCAGCCCGATCACGAAGGCGAACAGCATCGGGAGCCCGAGGCCGGCGCTCGCGGCCCCACCGACCGCGGCGATGAGCAGGACCTGGGAACCCGTCTCGGCGCCGATCCCGTGGATCATCCCGACGCCGAAGGCGGTGCGCGGACCGTACGAGCTCATCTCGAGCGGCTCGACGTGCTCGTGGCCGTGCAGGCGGGCCTGGAATCGGCGCCACAGGAACCGGACCCCATCGAAGACGAGCATCCAGCGGCTGCGCAGGCGGAACGCGTCGCCGGCCCGGGCATAGCGATAGACGGAATAGAGCACCCACGCCCCGAGGGCGAGGAGGGTCAGTCCGACGACGCGACCCATCACCGGATCGAGCCAGTCCGGCAGCAACGCCCCGAAGGACAGGGCGGCGATGCCGAGGGCCACGACGACCGCGCCATGTCCGAGTGCGTACAGGGTCCCGAGCCAGATCGCGTCGAGCTGCTCGCGGCCGATCAGCCGTCGATCGGCCGGCCGCGAACCGCGCATCGCGGGAGCCAGGGCCGCAGCACCCGGGCCGGCGTCGTGGGCGCGCAGCTCCAGGCGGCCACCGTGACCGTGGTGGGGGCCGCTGACCGATCGGTGCTGTTCGTCGTGCGCCGCTTCGGCGATGCCCGCCGCCGCGGTCGTGCTGGTGATGTCGGTGATCGCTGCGATGTGATCCCAGTCGATGCCGTGGCGGATACCCAGGGCGAGACCGGTCAGCAGGACCCCGATACCGGCGGGGGTCGCGGCGATGGCGGTCAGGACGTCGGGCACGGTGCCTCCTCGCGGGTGGGCCGTCTAGCCTATCGGACGGACGCCCGTATCGCAACCTGTTGCATCTGCGGCGGCTCGCGTCAGTCGACCTATACTTCGCCCGATGACTGCCCGCGGATCACTCGACGACCAGCCGTTCGCGCCAGCCGACCCCTGGGCCGGCATCCCCGCCCGCCTGCGTTCGCGCGGCCTGCGCTGGACGCCCCAGCGACGGATCCTCGTCGAGGTGCTGGCCGAGACGGACGGCCACGTGACCGGCGCCGACCTGGTCGAGCGCTGCCGGGCGGTCGCCCCCGACACCATCCCCTCGACCGTCTACCGCACGCTCGACGTGTTGGAACAGCTCGGCGTCGTCCGGCACAGCCACGGCTCGGATGGTCGGGAGGAGTTCCACGTGCTACCGGCAGCCGAACATGCCCACCTGTATTGCCGCGGGTGCGGTGGCACCTGGGAGCTGCCGACCGGGCACGATGCGGTCGCCGCGACGGTCGCCGCCTTCGATCGCCGGCAGGGGTTCGCCGTCGACGTATCGCACCTGTCGGTCACCGGCTTGTGCGCCGACTGCCGGTCCGATCGGACCGGGTGAAGGGGAGGAACGGCCCGCTCCGGTCCGGTGCCAGCCCGTGGTTCACTGGGCGCGTCCAGCACGAACCGTACCGTGAGACCTGATGTCCGTCGATGCCGTCGAGCGCTTCTACGCGATCCTGGCCGTCGCCGCGATCGCCCTGATGGTCATCGTCTGGGGCGCTCGGCTGACGCGGCTGATCGCCCCGTCGGCCTTCCCGGCATCGTCCGGGATGGAGCGCGTCCTCCACGAACGATCACTCGGCTCGGCCTGGATCGTCGCGACGCTGGCCACCGCCGGCAGCCTCTACTTCTCCGAGGTGGCCGGCTTCGTGCCGTGCACCCTGTGCTGGTACCAGCGCATCGCGATGTACCCGCTGGTCGTCGTGCTCGGCGTGGGCGCGCTTCGTGGCGACCGGTCGGCGCCCGCCGCGACGGCCCTGGCCGCGATCGGGGCGGCGATCTCCGCGTACCACGTCGCGCTCGAGTGGATCCCCTCGCTCGATAGCGGCGCGTGCGCGGTCGATGCTCCGTGTACGTTCGTCTGGTTCCGCGCGTTCGGGATCTTCAGCCTGCCGACCCTCGCGCTCACCGCCTTCCTGCTCATCCTCACCCTGCTCGCCTCCCGCGCGCCGGCGCGGGCCGAGGACCTCGAACGGAGTCCTGCATGACCCCCACTCGAACGACCGACACCCGGCGCGAGCGACGTGCCGCCCGACGCGCGGCAGCACGGACCGAGCGGCCGTCGCAACCCGGCGTCGCCCGTTGGGCACTGCCAGCGCTGATCGGCGCGGTGGTGGTCGTCGCCGCGCTCGCCGCCCTGATGCTGCCGGGTCTCGGCGGCACGACCGGCGGCGCAAGCTCGACGCTTCCGCCGGCTTCCTCCGCCGCGGCGGGTTCCGCGGCGTCCGCCGGGTCGAGCGGCGCGATCGTGGCCCCAGTCGTCACCGGCAACCCGCTGCCGGACTTCCAGAACCCAACCGCCGACTCGGCCGTCGGGTTGCCGGCCCCGTTGGTCACCGGAAGCGGATTCGATGGGAAACCGGCCGCGATCGCCGCGAATGGCAAGCCGAAGGTCGTCCTCTTCCTGGCCCATTGGTGCCCGCATTGCCAGGCGACCGTGCCGGTGGTCCAGGCCTGGGTCAACGCCGGCGGGCTCCCGAGTGGCGTCGACCTCGTGTCGGTCGTGACCTCCATCTCCTCCGCGGCGCCCAACTACCCACCCGATGCCTGGCTCGCCCGTGAAGGCTGGACCGTCCCGGTCATCGTCGATCCCGACAACGCAGTCGCCCACGCCTATGGGCTGCCGGCGTTCCCGTACTGGACGTTCATCGCTGGCGACGGGACGATCCGGGCGAGGTTGGTCGGTGAGCTCAAGATCGCCGATCTCGAGGCGTCGATCCGGGGGTTGACCGGGAGCTGAGCGGGCCTACTCGCCGCCCGTCGGCACGCCGACGATGTTGAAGCCGCCGTCGACGTAGATGACCTCGCCGGTGACGGCGCTCGAAAGGTCGGAGGCCAGGTAGACCGCCGTCCGACCGACGTCATCGATCGAGATATTGGCGCGCAACGGCGCGACCTCGTCGAACGCGCCGTACATCCGCTTGAACCCCGCGATGCCGCTCGCCGCCAGTGTCCGGATCGGCCCGGCGCTGATGGCGTTGACCCGGACCCCATCGGGCCCGAGGTCGGCGGCGAGGTAACGGACGGACGCCTCCAGGGCAGCCTTGGCCACGCCCATGACGTTGTAGTTGGCGACGACCTTCTCCGCTCCGTAGTAGGTCAGCGTCATCACCGACGACCCGGTGTGGAGGTAGGGCCGGGCCGCGCGGGTCAGCGCGACGAGCGAGTAGGCCGACACGTCCAATGCCAGTGCGAACCCGTCGCGCGAGGTGTCGACGAAGCCACCGGCCAGGTCCTCGCGCTTCGCGAACGCCAGCGCGTGGACCAGGATGTCGAGGTCGTCGTTCGACTCGCCCCAGCGGGCGAACACCCGCTCGATCTCGGCGTCCGACTGCACGTCGCATGGCTCGACGAAGGTCGATCCGATCGACGCCGCCAGCGGCCGGACCCGCTTGTCGATCAGGCTCTCGATCGAGGAGAAGCCGACGGTGGCGCCCTCGCGATGCAGTGCCTGGGCGATGCCCCAGGCGATCGAATGGTCGTTGGCGACCCCGAACACGAGCGCGGTCCTGCCCTCGAGCAACCCCATCCCGACACCTCCGTCCGATAGGCTTCCATCATGCCCCACCGTCCGTCCGCCGCGACCGACCTGCGCGCAGCGCTCCGCGGGGTGCGGGCGTTGCTGCTCGACCTCGACGGCGTCATCGTGCTGGCCGGCGCGCCGATCGCGGGAGCGCCGGCAGCGATCGCGGAGCTCGACCGTCGCGGCCTCCCGTACCGGATCGTGACCAACACCTCAGCGGTCAGTCGCCAGACGCTGTCGCGCTGGTCGGCCAAGCTTGGCGCGCCGATCCCGGCCGCGCGATTCGAATCGGCGTTGTCGGCGTCGGCCGCCTGGACCGCGCGCCGCTTCCCCGACCAGCCGCTCTACGTGCTCGCCTCCGAGGATGCCCGCCAGGAGTTCGCCGGCCAGAGGCTCCTTACTCACGACGAGGCCGCGGAGCCCGGTGCGACCGCCGCCGCGGTCGTCATCGGCGACTCGCCGGAAGAGGCGACCTTCGACAACCTCAACCGGGCGTTCCGGCTCATCCTCGGTGGCGCCGTCCTGGTCGGGATGCATCGCAATCCCTGGTGGCTCACCCCGGAGGGCCCGACGCTCGACTCGGGCGCTTTCGTCGCCGGGCTCGAATTCTCGACGGGTCACGCGGCGACGATCATCGGCAAGCCATCGGCCGCGTTCTTCTCGCAGGCGGTCCGGGACCTTCGCCGCGAGGCCGGTCGCGACCTCGCCCGAGCCGACATCGCGATGGTCGGGGACGATGTGCGCACCGATGTCCGGGCAGCCCAACGGGCCGGCATGCGCGGCATCTTCGTGCTGTCGGGCAAGCACAGCCACGACGACATCGAGGTGGCCGCCCGTGAGCGCGGCGGGCGCCGGCCCGACGCGCTCGCCGCGTCGCTGGCCGAGGTCGTGGCCGCGCTAGACTGACCGATACCACACCCCCCCGACGCGCGACCGCGCCCCCCCGACCACCTGAGGGATCCCGCCATGACCTCCGAGGCCAAGCCCCGCATCAAGATCACCTACGCGACCCTGCGTGCCGACAACGAGGACATGCACGCCGGCTTCGAGGACGCGGTCGCCTCGGTGAAGGCGAGTCTCGGTGCCCATCATCAGAACTACGTCGATGGCGCCTGGCGCGAGGGCGCGTCGTCCTTCGAGGTCACGACCCCGATCGACCGGGACCTCGTCCTCGGGACGTTCGCGTCCGGGACGGCCGCCGACATCGACGACGCGGTCGCGGCGGCCCGCCGCGCGCAGCCGGCCTGGGCCGCGACCCCCTGGCAGGAGCGGCTCACGATCCTGCGCCGCGCCGCCGAGCTGATCAGCGATCGGCTGTTCGAGTACGCCGCGGTCATGAGCATCGAGGTCGGCAAGAACCGGATCGAGTCCCTCGGCGAGGTCGAGGAATCGGCCGACCTCATCCGCTACTACGCGCAGACGATGGAGGACAACGCCGGCTACGACCACCCGATGGGCAACCTCGGGGACAGTGCCGTCCACACCCGGTCGATGCTGCGACCGCACGGTGTCTTCGCCGTCGTCAGCCCGTTCAACTTCCCGATGGCACTGGCGACCGGGCCCTCGAGCGCCGCGATGATGGCCGGCAACACGGTCGTGATCAAGCCGTCGTCGGCATCGCCGCTGTCGGCCCAGATGATGCTGCGCGCGTACATCGATGCCGGTGTCCCGCAGGGCGTGGTCAACCTGGTGATGGGTCCAGGCGAGACCGTCGGGCAGGAGCTCCAGGATCACCCGGGCATCGACGGCATCGTGTTCACCGGGTCCTACGCCGTCGGGATGCAGCTGTTCCACGCGTTCAGCAAGGCCTGGCCGCGCCCGACCATCGTCGAGATGGGCGGCAAGAACCCCGCGATCGTCACCCGCCACGCCGATCTCGACGAGGCGGCCGAGGGGATCATGCGCTCGGCATTCGGGTTCGGCGGGCAGAAATGCTCGGCCAACTCGCGCGTCTACGTCGAGCGGCCCGTCCACGACGAGCTCGTCCGCCGGCTGGTCGAGAAGACCGAATCGATCGTGATCGGCGATCCGCTCGTTCGCGAGAACTGGCTCGGGCCGATCATCGACCAGCGGGCGGTCGACCGCCACCAGCAGGCCGTCTCCGAGGCGCGCCGCGACGGTCGGGTGTTGATCGGCGGGGAGCGGCTGACGGACGGCGACCTGGCACGCGGCTACTACGTGGAGCCGACCGTGGTCGGTGGCCTGCCGGCCGATCACCGCGTCTTCCGTGACGAGTTCTTCGCGCCGCTCACCGCGGTCCACGCGGTCGATTCGCTCGATGAAGCGCTGACCCTCGCCAACGACACGGTCTACGGACTGACGGCCGGCGTGTACAGCGAGGACCAGGGCGAGGTCCAGCAGTTCCTCGACCGGATCCAGGCGGGCGTCCTGTACGTCAACCGCCGGGCCGGCGCCACCACCGGCGCATGGCCGGGCATCCAGGCGTTCGGCGGCTGGAAGGGCAGCGGCTCGACCGGCAAGGCCGGCCTGTCGATGTACTACGTCGCCCAGTTCATGCGCGAGCAGAGCCGCACCGTCGTCGACTGACCGGGGGCGCGGCCGGGGACTCGCCCGTCGACTGTCGACGCGGTCGGGACGTGGCCCCGTAACTCCGCGCCCCAACGCGGGGAGCCCGGGTGTCCACCCGGGCTCGCTTGACGTCATCTCGACCTACGTCCGCTCCGATATACTCGGTCACGGAGTATCCAATCTGCATACTCCCTATGCAGTCGCGCGTCTTCCACGCACGTTCGAGGTGGCCCTTGTCCACGGTCGCACCCGGCTCTCGGACCGACGGGGATCGACCCGTCCCGCACATCGTCACCGAGCTGCCCGGTCCAAAGGCCCGTGCCCATGTCGCGTACGACGAGACCTGGACGTCGCCGTCCCTGCCGCGGGCCTACCCGATCGTCCCGATCCGCGGCGACGGCGTGACCATCGAGGACATCGACGGCAACCTGTTCCTTGACCTTGCGGCCGGCATCGCCGTCAACTCGACCGGTCACGCGCACCCGCAGGTGGTGGCGGCGATCACGGAGCAGGCCGCCGAGCTCATCCACTTCTCGGCGTCGGACTTCTACCTGCCGATCTACCCGGAGGTCTGCGAGCGGCTCGCCCGGAACGCCCCGATCGCCGGCGGCGAGGCACGCACGTATCTCGGCAACTCGGGCGCGGAAGCGGTCGAGGCGGCCATCAAGCTGGCGCGCTACGCGACACGACGGTCGTACGTGGTGGCATTCCTCGGCGCCTTCCACGGCCGCACGTACGGCGCTGTCTCACTGACGGCCTCGAAGGCCAAGTACCACGCCGGCTTCGGGCCACTGCTCCCGGGCGTCTTCCACGCGCCATACGGCAGGGTCGACGACCTGCGCTGGTTCGACGAGGTCCTGTTCGACAAGCTGGCGCCCGCCGACGAAGTGGCGGCGATCATCGTCGAGCCGGTCCAGGGCGAGGGCGGCTACATCGTCCCCGAGGACGGCTTCCTCCAGCGTCTCCGGGCCATCTGCGACCGTCACGGCATCCTGCTCATCGCCGACGAGATCCAGTCCGGCGCGGGCCGGACGGGGACGATGTGGGCGGTCGACCATTGGGGCGTCAAGCCCGACATCCTGCTGACGGCCAAGGGCATCGCGAGCGGCATGCCGCTGTCGGCGATGATCGCCCGCCGCGACCTGATGGAGGCGTGGGGCCCGGGGGCGCACGGCTCGACGTACGGCGGAAACCCCGTCGCCTGCGCCGCGGCGCTTGCGACCATCGACCTGCTCGAGGGCGGCCTGATCGCCAACGCCGCCGAGCGCGGCCAGCAAGCGATGGCTATCCTTCGACCGCTCATCGACCGGTTCGACGGCCTGGTCCGTGATGTGCGCGGTCTCGGCTTGATGATCGGCGTCGAATTCGATACGCCCGAGCACGCCGAGGAGGTCCAGTGGGCCTGCTTCGAGCGGGGTCTGCTCGTCCTTGAGTGCGGCAGGTCGAGCGTTCGGCTGTCGCCGGCCCTGATCATCTCCGAGACCCAGATGACCACGGCGCTGCGCATCTTCGGCGAGGCGGTCGCCGTGGTCGCCGGGCAGGGCGACCAGGTCCTCGCCGAGGTCGTCCAGGCCGGGGCGCTCCACGAGGTCGAGGCGGCAGGCTGACGGTCGATGGCCACCTCCAAGGTCGCGACGATGCGCGACGCCATCGCCGAGCTGGTCCGCGACGGCGACACCGTCGCCATCGAGGGGTTCACCCACCTGATCGGCTTCGCCGCCGGTCACGAGATCATCCGCCAGCGACGACGTGACCTGACCCTGGCCCGCCTGACGCCGGACGTCATCTACGACCAGATGATCGCCGGCGGGGTTGCTTCGAAGCTCGTGTTCTCCTGGCTCGGCAACCCCGGGGTCGGTGGTCTTGGCGCCATCCGACGCCGGATCGAGGGCGAGCTCGCCGACCAGCCCCTCACGATCGAGGAATACAGCCACTTCGGGATGGTCGGTCGGTACACGGCCGGCGCCATGAACCTGCCGTTCTTCCCGCTGCGTTCCTACTTCGAAAGCGATCTCCCTGCCGCCAACCCGCGCATCCGGCCGATCGCGTCCCCATACGGGGACGGGTCGGTCTACGCCGTCCCGCCGCTGAAGCCGGATGTCACGATCGTCCACGCCCAGCGTGCCTCGGCCGCTGGTGATACCCAGGTCTGGGGTCTGCTCGGCTGTCAGAAAGAAGCGGCCTTCGCCGCCGAACGGGTCATCGTCGTGGTCGAGGAGCTGGTCCACGAAGAGGTGATCCGGGCCGATCCGAACCGGACGATCATCCCGGGCCTGATCGTCGACGCGGTGGTGGTCGAGCCGTGGGGGGCGCACCCGTCATACGTGCAGGGTGCCTACGACCGCGACAATCGGTTCTACCTCGACTGGGACCACATCACCCGGGACGAGGAGGCCGTCCAGGCCTGGTTGCGCGAGTGGGTCTACGACCTCGACGGGCGCACCGCATACCTTGACAAGCTCGGCGAGGAGCGCCTGGCGGCGCTCCGTCCGAGCGCGCCGGCCCCATCCGGCCCGGTCGACTACGGGACGTATCGATGAGCCCGCCTTCGGAGGCCACGTTCACCAAGTCGGAGATGATGATCGTCGCCGCGGCGCGGGCGCTCGAGGGCGAGCACGTCTGCTTCGTCGGCGTGGGGTTGCCCAACATCGCGGTCAACCTGGCCCAGCGGACCGTCGCCCCCGACCTCGAGCTCGTCTACGAGGCGGGCGTGTTCGGGGCGCGGCCGCAGCGATTGCCGCTGAGCATCGGCGACCCGACGATCGTCACCGGCTCGACGGCCGTCGTCAGCATGCTCGAGCTGTTCGGCTACTACCTGCAGGGTGGGCTGGTCGACGTCGGGTTCCTGGGCGCCGCCCAGATCGACCGGTTCGGCAACATCAACACGACGGTCATCGGCGAGTACGCCCATCCGACAACGAGGCTGCCCGGCAGCGGCGGCGCGTGCGAGATCGCCATCAACGCCCGCCAGGTGTTCGTGATCATGCGCCAGTCGACCCGCTCCTTCGTCGAGACCATCGACTTCCGGACGTCGCCCGGCAACCTCGGTGGCGCGGAGGAGGCCGAACGGATCCGGCGGGAGGGCGGCTGGATCGGGCGCGGGCCGTCGGTCGTGGTGACCGACCTCGGTGTCTACCGGTTCGACGACACCGGCGAGATGCAGCTCGCCACGCTCCACCCGGGCGCGACCATCGAGGGAGTGCGGGCGACGATCGGCTGGCCGATCAAGGTGGCCGATCCCCTCGCGGCAACGGCGCCCCCCACCTCGGAGGAGCTGCGGCTGGTCCGCGAGGAGCTGGATCCGGACGGGGTCTACACCAAGTAGGTCTGTTTTCACGGATTTCCGTGATGTGCCGCGCCGAGCCGGCCCATAGCCTCCATCCATCGACGTTCCGATCGCGATGGAGGTCCCCGATGACCAGATCTCGTCTCTTTGCATCGGTCGTGCTCACGGCGCTCGCCTTCGCGCTACCCGCGACGGCCCAGGCGAGTGGGCCGGAGCGGAGCCACTCGTCGTTCACCTACACCCTCGCCGACGCGCTCGCCGACTATCGAGCCTTCGGCGACAACGACGGGGACTGCGGCGGCTTCGTGCTCTTGGTCTCCTACCACGTCGAGCGCGCCGTGAGCACCTGGCCGGATCGCCAGGTCCGGCACGTCCATTACACCGGCCACGTCTATTCGTCGGCCGACACGTCCCGGTCACTGATCCGCAGCGGCGACTTCAAGATCACGTTCTGGCTGGCCCCCGACGGCGCGGTCAGCGGCGTGACGCGGACCGGCGTCTTCGACTACATCGTGATCGATGGCCACCGTGTCAACACCCACGTCGGTCGTGACGTGATCGATTTCGCGACCGGCTCGAGCACGGCGACGCCCCGGGCAGGTGCCGGCGTGCGGGCCGCCGTCTGCGACGCGCTGCGCTGATCCGCACGCGTCGGGATCGAGGGTCGGGACGTATCGCCGGCCCGCCCGGCGCCGCGATCCCGGCGGGACCTAGCGGATCGACTCCGCCAGCGCGACCGTCGCCTCTTGGCCGAGCGCGCTCTCGATCCGATACGTCGACAGTCCGTCGTTCCAGATCAGCGCGTCACCGACCCAGCGCCGGCCGTCATCGACCACGGTCCCATCCGGCCGGACATAGAAGAAGTAGTGCATCGCGCCAGAGATCCAGTAGCCGCGCGCGCCACGAACCGTGACCGGCTCGACGGTCGTGCCGCTGTCGATCGCCTTGTCGTAGAAACCCTGGTCGATCCGCCCGTCGAAGCGCATCACGATCAGGCCGATGCCCGGCTCGCGGGTCGCCGGCAGGGCCGGCCCGGGCGCCCAGACGTAGGCGATCTGGTCGCCCCGACCGAGGTCGACGTAGACGGCGTCCGGGGCCCCGACGCCGGCCACCGAAGGCAGTGCCACTCGGACTCCGGTCAGGGGCGTCACCTCGCTGACCGTCACGGGACGCCCGAGACCGAGCGATGAGCCGGGTGGCCGGGGCGTGCCGCTGGGCGTCGCTGACAGCGAGCCTCGGAGCGAGCCATCCGGGGTCACGGTGGGACTCGCCCCGGGCGGTGGCGGGCCGAGGGTGAGGCGCAGCCCCGGTAACCCGAGCCCGACCGCCCCGGCGATGACGGCCAGGGTGAGAAGGACGGCCACGGCGAAGATCAGCGACCGCCGGACCGGCCTCACGACAGGCCACCACCCGCGCACCGCGGTGCGTCGCCGATCGGGGTCGGTGAGCCGGATCCGGACCCGGGTCGCCAAGTCCTGCCCGCTCACGGTCGACGGCGTCGCCACGGGCCAGTCGATCGCGTCGGACAAGACCCGAAGGGCGTCGCCGAGCTCCACGTCGTCGAGTCGGGCGAACGGACGATCGATCATCGATCCACCTCCCCGGCTCCTGCGCTCGCCCCGAGAGCGCGGCGCAGACGGCCGAGGGCTCGGGAGGTCCGGGACTTCACGGTCCCGCGCGGCAGGCCGAGCGCTTCGGCCGTCTCGGCCTCGGACAGGTCGAGCAGGAACCGGGCGCCGAGCACCTCCCGGTCGTCGTCACCCAGAGAGCGGAGGGCCGTCATCAGCTCCTGGCGCCGCTCCGCCTCCACGACGATCACCTCGGGTCCTGGCGATGACGCATCGGGTGAGGCCGTGCCCGCCGCGCGCAGGGCCAGTCCATGCCGCCGTCCCGCCGAACGGCGCCGGTTCCGGGCCTCGTTGGCGACGATGCGCAGGAGCCACGGTCGCAATGGTGCTCCGAGGCGAAAGCGAGGCAGCGCGTCATACGCCTTGAGGAAGGCCTCCTGGACGGCATCGTCGGCATCGGTCTCCGGGCAGATGAGGTGCGCGGTCCGCATGGCCATGTCCTGATAGCGGCGGACGATCGACTCGTACGCCGCGACGTCCCCGCCTCGGGCGCGCGCGATCAGATCGGCGTCTTCGATGTGGACGGCCCTCCACGACAACCGTACCCGGTACACCGCCGGCGGCGAGACGGTTCCCCGCCGTCGTCGGAACGGCCGGACGCGTCCCACGGAACGCGGCTCCAGGTCGTGCCACAATCGCGGACGTGACCCAGATCCACCCGACGGTCCAGCGCGGCCGCGTCTTCCGGCGCTCGACCCGAGCCGATCCGCCGGTCGCGGTCGAGGCCCACGGCTCGACCATCCGCGACGCGGCCGGACGCGAGTATCTCGACGCGGCGGGCGGCGCGATCGTCGTCAACGTCGGGCATGGCCGGACGTCGATCGCCGATGCCATGGCCGACCAGGCCGGCCGCCTGGCCTACGCCCACGGGAGCACCTTCACGACCGAACCGCTCGAGGCGTACGCCGCCGAGGTCGGCGCCGTGCTGCCGGTCGACGACCCGGCCATCTACCCGGTGTCTGGTGGCTCCGAGGCGATCGAGACGTCCCTCAAGCTCGCTCGGGCCTATCAGCTCGCCCGCGGCGAGCCGGAGCGCGAAGTCGTCATCGCGCGCCACGGCAGCTACCACGGCAACACCCTCGGCGCGCTCGACCTGTCGGGGCGTCCGCCGCTGCGCCGACCGTACGAGCCGTGGCTCGGCAGGTTCCGCCATGTCTCGGCTGCCTATCCGTACCGGGCGGGCGAGCCACGGGCGCACGCGCTCGGCGACGCTGACGCGTTGGCCGCCGAACTCGACGCGGCGATCCGCGACGCCGGCGCGGGCCGAGTCGCCGCCTTCGTCGCCGAACCGATCGTCGGGGCGACGTTGGCCGCCGCCGTGCCGCCGGATGACTACTGGCCGGCGATCGCGCAGGTGTGCGCTCGCCACGGCGTACTGCTCATCGCCGATGAGGTCATGACCGGGTTCGGCCGCACGGGACGCTGGTTCGGTGTCGACCATTGGGGGGTGCGGCCGGACATCGTCGTCGCGGCCAAGGGCGCGACGTCGGGGTACTGGCCGTTCGGGTTCGTGGCGGCCAGCGGGGCGATCCACGAAGCCGTGACCCGACCGGGCCGGACATTCGTGCACGGCTTCACCTACTCGCACACGCCGGTTGGCGCGGCGGTCGCCCGCGAGGTCCTGCGCATCCTCCGCGACGAGGATCTGGTGATGGCCAGCGCCTCGAAGGGTGATCGACTACTAACGCTCGTGCGCGGCCACCTCGAGCAGCACGAGGCCGTCGGGGACATCCGCGGTCGCGGCCTGATGGTCGGCGTCGAGCTCGTCGCCGACCGCAGCACGCGACGGCCATTCCCGCGCGCGGCTGGGATCACCGAGGCCGTCGTCGCTGCCGCGCGCGACGCCGGTGTCCTGGTCTACTCGGGGACGGGGAATGCCGACGGCGTCGACGGCGACACGATCCTGCTCGGTCCGCCGTTCGTCATCACCGACCCGGAACTCGAGCGGGTCGCCGATGTCGTCGCCGCGTCGATCGATGCCGGAACGAGGGCGGCGAGCGGTCGTTGATGCTGGTCGGCGGTGCGACCTAGGTGCGGCGTCGGGGCCCGAATGACCCGCCGAGCAGCAGCATCACGCCCAACACCACGAGCCCGACGGGCAGGATCAGCCCGCCGACCTCGGGCTGGATCACGTCCGCCCCGCCGATCAGCGCGAGCAGGCCGCCGAACCAGGCCTGCCAGCCCAGCCCGCCGCCCGACGACCAACGGACCGCGGCGATGAACAGGAACGCGAGGCCGAGCGACAGCGTGCCGAGACCCTCATGGCCCAGACCGGCACTGCTGAGGGCGCCCGGCGCCGCCAGCGCGGTGATGATCGCCCCGGCATACAGCGACCCCGTCCCCCGCGACACCGCCCAGCGGATCAGGAATGCGATCCCGATCGACAGGACGAGGACCGAGCCGATCGAGCGGGCGCCAGGATAGAGCTCCTGAAGCAGCAGCAACCCGCCGAAGACGAGCAGGAAGATGCCGATCCAGGGAAGTCCGGGCCGGCGGGCCTGATCCGGCCCCCACTCCCAGGCGTAGGTGCGGATCCCACCCGGACCGCTCGGCCGACCCCCGCTGTCCGGCCCGAGCCGGGTCACACCGTCCCGACGTTCGTCCACGCTAGACCCCCACGAACTCCGGCGGCGTCCGCGATCCACCTGGCTCGACGACGTCGTCCTCGACGTGGCTGAAGCCGAGTCGATCGGCCAGTCGGCCGAGCGGCCCCGGCGCCCACCAGTTCCAGCGGCCCATCAGTCGCATCGTGGCCGGCACGAGCAGCACCCGCACCACGGTCGCGTCGATCAGGACGGCGACCGCCATGCCGACGCCGATGCTCTTGATCGTGATCGACTCGGCCAACGCGAACGCGCTGAACACCGTGACCATGATCAGCGCGGCGCCGGTGATGACCCCCGCGGTCCGGGCGAGTCCCTCCGCGACCGACGCCGTGTTGTAGCCGGTTCGCCGATAGGCCTCCTGGATGCGCGACAGCAGCAAGACCTCGTAGTCCATCGACAGCCCGAACAGCACGCTGAACATGATGATCGGGTTGCCCGCGATGGTGAACCCGGGAGACTGGAAACCGAGCACGTCGGCGAAGTGCCCTTCCTGGAAGATGAAGACCAGCGCCCCGAAGGAGGCGGTGATCGACAGCAGCGTCATCACGACCGCCTTCAGCGGGATGATCACGGAGCCGAACAGCAGGAAGAGGATCACGGCACTGGCGCCGAGGGTCAGGGCGATGGCGTAGGGGATGGTCGCCGACTGGCTGGCCATGAAGTCCTTGCCTTGCGCCGCGAGCCCGCCGACCTGGGTGGTCAGCCCAGCGACGGTCACGGCCCGGACGTTGGGCACGACTTCGGTGCCCGACGGGCTCAGTGGCGCCAGGGGGCTGATCGCGTCGAGACGGACGGTCGAGCCGCGGATATAGGCATCCGCGAGCCGAGTCAGGCCGGCAGCGAGCTCGGCTGGCAGCTGGTCCCGCGGCGCCGCGAACAGTGCCGCGATGCCGGCCGCGTCGAGGTCGGCGCCGGTGGACGGGTCCTTCAGGCCGGCGAACGGTCCCTCGACACGGTCGACGTGGTCGACGGCGTCGATCTTCGACCCGAGGTCGAGGATCCGCTGCACGTTGGCAGCGTCGGTCGGAGAGCCCTGGACGGTGGCCAGGACGACGATCGGGGAGGTCTCGCCGGCTCGGAAATCACGGGACAGCGCCACCGACGCCTCCCGGCTCTCGATGCCGGGCGGCAGGACCGATGCGTCGGGGATGCCCTGGCTCAGGCGGAGGAACGGAGTTCCGAGCACGAGCAGCAGGGCGAGGGTCGGCAGCAGGACGACGAACGGCCGGGCCATGACGGCGTGGGCCATCCGCTCCCAGCGCGAGGCGGCGGCACGATCCGCCGCGACGCCCATTGGTCGGCCGAGGGCGCGCCGGATCCGGTCGCGCAGGCCGGCCACACTCAGCGCGTTGACCCGGGGGCCGAGCATGCCCAGCACCGCCGGCAGGAAGGTCAAGGCGAAGAACACCGAGGCCCCCACGGTGAGCGCACCGCCGATCCCGAACGAGCGCAACGCGGTCGGCTGGAAGAGGAGCAACCCGGACAGTCCGACCGCGACCGCCAGGCCGGAGAACGTCACGGCTTTACCGCTGGTCGCGACCGTGATGCGGACCGCCGTCCCCACGTCGCGACCGCGACGCAACTCCTCACGGAACCGACTGACCATGAACAGCGAGTAATCGATCGCCAGCGCCAGACCGAGCATCGTGGCCACGTTCTGGACGTAGATCGACAGTTCGGTCACCTGGGCGGCGAGGTAGACCCCGCCGAGGGTGGTCGGGATCGCCAAAGCGGCGACCAGCAGGGGCAGGCCGGCGGCCACGAGCGAGGCGAAGACGAGCACCAGGATGAGCGCCGCGAACGGGAACGACACCGTCTCGGCCTGGATCAGCTCATGTTCGGATTGGGCCGCCTGGTCCTGCGTCGCGGGCGCGACCCCGGTCAATCGCAGTGTGATCCCGGCCGGCCGGTCGATGAGTCGGCGGAACTCGGGCATCTGGTCGACCGCCGCCTCGTCGGTGATGGCCAACCGGATCACGACGTAGGCCGAGCGCCCGTCCGTGCTGACGAACCGGTCATCGTGGGTCTCGGCCCAACCGACCGTCGACTCGACCCGTTGGTCCTTGACCAGCCGCGCGAGCGAGCCGGTCACCGCATCCTGGAAGGGCGTCGAACGCGCATCCGCGCCGGCCCCACCCTCGTACACCGCGACGATCGACCCACCGGCGGCGCCGAAGTCGTCCGCCAGCCGTTTCGTGACCGCACTCGACTCTGAGCCAGGGTCGGTCCAACCGCCCGCACTGAGGGATCCGGTGACCTTGGAGGCCAGGCTCCCCGAGGCGATGGCGACGATGATGGCCAGCAGGGCGACGGGGCGGCGGAAGCGGTAGATGAACGCTCCCCAGGCACTGAACATCGGGCGGTCTCCAGGACACGTGGTGGTGCCGAGCACCTTAGGGAACGACCATTCTCCTTGTCAAGGGGGCCCCGGGTTGCGGAGAGGGAACATTTCCGGTAGGTTGGCAAGAGCGACCATTCGTTTTGGAGGCTCGGTCGATGCC
This sequence comes from Candidatus Limnocylindrales bacterium, assembly GCA_035688805.1. Lineage (GTDB taxonomy): Bacteria > Chloroflexota > Limnocylindria > Limnocylindrales > CSP1-4 > SPCO01. The sequence continues at coordinate 8,775 of DASSMQ010000135.1, read as the reverse complement.
GCGCGTGTCCGCCGCTCATGAACGCCAGGTCCGCGACCGGATCATCCGGGCGGCCGTCGATGTGTTCGCCGAGAAGGGCTACCACGGGGCCACCATCGGGGACGTCGTCCGGCGTTCCGGACTGTCGGTCGGGGCGATCTACACCCATTTCCGCGGCAAGGACGAGCTGTTCCTCCATAGCTGCGATCTCATCTCCGGACAGGGTCTCGACGAGCTGGCGACCCGGCTCGCCCCGCTGACCTCGACCGCCGACCGGCTGCGGGCGGCGATCATCTACTTCGTCGACACGATCGACGAGTTCGACGGGGCGCCGGGCCAGGTCGGGCTCGTCCGCGCTTGGGCGGAGGCCACTGACGAGCCGGGGGTCCGGGAGATGCTCGTCCGTCGACGCGAGCGCTTGGTCGGCGCGGGCCAGCTCCTCATCCGCGAAGGCGTCATCCGCGGCGAGCTTCCTGGCTGGATCGATGTCGACGGGCTGGCTCGCGGGTTCATGGCGCTCCTCGACGGTTTGCTGCTCCAGCGGATCGAGGCCGGCGACGGGTACCAGCCGGCGGAGTCCATCCGGCGCGCGACCGCGATCCTCGACGTGCTGCTGGCAGCCGCGACGACCTCGCGTCCGATGACCGCGACCGCGTAGCATCGCGCCCCATGGCGCATGTGCAGACCGTCCTCGGGCCGATCGACCCGGCGCAGCTCGGGGTCACCCTCCCGCACGAACATACGCAGATCGCGCTATGGCACGTGCCCGACCGTTGGGACTACTGGCAGCTGACCCAGGACCGGGAGCTGATCCTCGAGGAGCTCGCGGCGTATCGCGAGGCAGGTGGCCGCGGCCTGGTCGACCTGACCCTCCCTGGCGTCGGCCGCGACCCGGCCTGGCTCGTCGATCTTGCACGGGCCAGCGGCCTGCACATCGTGATGGGCTGCGGCTGGTATCGCGGGGCCTACTACCCGGCGGAGGCCCGGGTCGATCGCCGCTCGGTCGACGATCTGGCTGACGAGCTGGTTCGCGAAGTGTCCGACGGGGTCGGGCAGGACGCAGTCCGGCCCGGGATCATCGGCGAGATCGGCACGGACAAGCCCTGGCTGTCGGCCCAGGAGGAGCGCGTCCATCGCGCGGCAGCGCGAGCGGCCATACGGACCGGCCTGGCCGTGACGACGCACGCGGTCCTATCGAGCGTGGGACGCGACCAGCTGCGGGTCTTCGAAGAGGAGGGGCTGAACCCGGCGCGGGTCGTCATCGGGCACGCCGATTCCTTCCCGTCCCTGGACTACCACCTGTCGATCGTCGAGCGAGGCGCGTCGGTCGAGTTCGACTTCCTGGGGATGGCCTTCACGCCCGCCGAGCGCATGGCGGAGCCGCGAATCACCGAGATCGTGTGTGAGCTGCTGGCGCGGGGACATGCCGATCGGATCTTGCTGTCGCAGGACGTCTGCCACGACGCGCAGCTCGTCCGCTACGGCGGGAACGGCTACGCCCATGTCGCGCGGACGTTCCTGCCCCGACTGAGGACGGCCGGCGTCAGCGAGCACGAGATCGTGACGATGACCGTCGATAACCCGCGCCGGCTGCTGTCGATCCCCTGAGGTCAGGCCTCCAGGGCGGCGTCCACGCTGAGGGCGACGTTGCCCGTCAGTGCCTGACTGATGGGGCAGCCATCGCGGGCCGCCTCGGCCGCGCTGACGAATGCCTCATTCGTGCTGCCGGGGACCCGGCCACGCACCGTCAGGTGGCTCGATACGACGCGCCAGCCCGCCTCCAGCTTGTCGAAGGTCACGTCGGCTGAGACGGTCAGCTGTTCGGGTGGGGTGCCGGCGCGCGCCAGCCCGCCCGAGAACGCCATCGCGAAGCACGAGGCATGGGCAGCCGCCAGCAGTTCCTCCGGACTGGTCAGCCCATCGGGCGCCTCGGTCCTCGCCGCCCAGCTCACCGGTAGGTCGCTGAACGCCCCGCTCGACGCGGCGCTCACGGTGCCCGTACCGCCGATCAAGGCTCCGCTCCATGTCACCTCGGCTCGTCGTATCGCAGACATGTGGACTCCTCGGCTGTGGCTGTGTCTGGGCGCACCATCGTCCCACATCGCGTCGTCCGGACCCGGCGGGACGTCTGGCGGTCCGCGGTGGTCAGGGCGGGTGCGGTCCGGGCTGGTGTGGTCCAGCCATGACCATCCGCGTGCCACGGTTGGGACCGGTGGCCGGTTCCGGGGTGCGCCAGGTCCCTCGACCATCAGGGCATGCGTTCCCACATCCGCCGCTTCGGCCCGCTCGTCCTCGGTCTCGCAATGCTGGTCGCCATGGTGCCGGCCGGCGTCGCGGCCGGGAGCGCCGACCTCGATCCGGCGACGCGCGCCGCGGCCGAGCAGCACGCACTCGACGTGACCAACCAGCGCCGGGTGGATCGTGGCCTGATCCGGCTCCGGCTCGACACGCGGCTGCGGGAGCTGGCCCGAGAGCGCGCCCAGTACATGGCCGACAGCGGCGAGTTCGCCCACGTCCAATCGGACGGGACCACGGTGTTCTCGATGATCGCGGCGTCCGGGATGACCTGGTACGCCGCGGGCGAGATCATCGCCTGGAATACCGCCGGCCCACTGGACTATTCGGCCGAGTTCGCGGTGCAGGGCTGGATGGGCTCGCCGACCCACCGGGCCATCCTGCTGTCCGATGACTACAACTACGTCGGCTTCGGGCTGGCGGTGGCCGCCGACGGCACCCGCTACTGGGCCGGCGTCTATCTGCGCGGACCGGACCGGACGCCCGGCTGGGCTCGGACCGGCTCGTGGACCAAGGTCAACATCGACCGGACGTGGGCGCGGGTCACCGCCCGCTGGTCAGGTGGCGACACCCGTCTCCAGGTCCTGACCGCCGGCCTGAAGACTTTCCAGGTCCAGATCCGGAAGGACCTCGGGACGTGGCATAGCTACGTGACGACCAGTGCAACGTCGGTCACCCACTGGCTGGCCCGGCACCACCGCTACGACCTGCGCGTCCGCTCGATCGACCGCGCCGGGAACCGAAGCGCCTGGAGAGTCACGACCTACTATCCCTGATCCGTCCTCCCGGACCGAGCCGGGCGCGGACGGCCGTGCCCAGAGGCCGGTGACGGACCGAACGCGGCCAGACGATCCGATCGAGTCCACCGAACCGGGCATGCGCCCGCAGCGCCTCGACGAAGGTGTCGATGAAGCCAGGGTCGGCTAGCGGATCGAAGCCCGACTCCCACCACAGGCCGACGATGCGCAGGGCGCTCGCACCCCGGTCGAAGCGCGGCTCGATCCGGCCGACGAGCCGATCCCCGGACAGGATCGGTAGCACGTAGTAGCCCCATCGTCGACGGGCCGCCGGGACGTACACCTCCCACACATAGTCGAAGTCGAACAACGACCGCAGCAGGTCGCGGTCCCAGACCAGCGGATCGAGTGGGGCCAGGAAGGCGACCCCTGCGGGGCTCGGCGTAGCGGTCGCCACGGCCCGAGCGCTCGCCTCGAGGATCGGCAGCTCCTCCGTCAGGGCGTAGCGGGTGCCGCGCGTCCCCTCGACCTCGATCGGGGTCAGCGCGTCCATCTCCACGAGATCGGCCAGGAGGCGCGCCCGGTCGGCGGCATCGCGGCCGGTCCCGTTCCAGATCTCCGCCTGCCCACCTCGCCCACCCAGCAGCCCGTGCCCGCGGTAGCGCGACGCGAGCCGGTGCCGCCGCTGGTCGTCGTCGCCGGGGCGCCTGGCGAGGAGCTCCGGCGGAAACAGGCGTTCGGCGAGGTCGTAGACGCGCCGGTTCCCCTCCCGCCTGGCAAGCGCCAGGATCCCGGCCTCGGCGAGGGCCTCGAGGATCGCCCGGACCGGATTCGTCGGGCGCCAGTACCAATCGATGGCGGCGCGGGGCTCGAGGTCGGTCGCCGAGAGGGGACCATCGTCCCGGATCCGCGCCAGTAACTCGTCGACCAGCGGAGCGTGCTCCACGAACGCCGCGCCGTCGTGATCGTCTCGATTGCGGTCCCACGTGTGGCGGAACCAGGGCAGCTCGTCGGTCGGGACGAGCGAAAGGCCTTTGTTATAGGTCTCGTACAACCAACGGTCGCGATACAGGAGCTCGTCGGTCCACGCTCGCTGGTAGCCATCGATCCGCGCCGCAAGGACGAGATCGTGATTGCGCCCGGTCACCTCGAGCGGGTCGAACTGCAGCGAGCCGACGCGCCGGACGACGGTCTTGACCGATCCGGGGCCGGGCGGCAGCGCACGGGGCGGCGCCAGGAGGTGACGGGTGACGAGGAATCGCCGCGCAGTCGCGCGGTCGATGGACCGACCGGATGGCACGGCGGGATGGTATCCGGAGCGACCGGACGGGGAGATCGCCTGGCGACAGGCGTATCCTTGACAGCACATAGTCGAGGAGGCGTGCGATGCCTGAGTTGAACCTCAAGGAGCTCCGAAAGGACCTCCGCATCCCCGAGCTGCGGCTGCCCGAGATGTCGCGTGACGACATCGCCAAGGCGCTCGGCGAGGCGCGCAAGGAGATCGTCGAGGTCCGCAAGGATCTCAATGAATTCCGGCGTGAGTTCGAGATGCCCAAGGTCGACCTGACGAAGGTCGATCTCTCCAAGGTCGAGATGCCGAAGGTCGATCTGTCGGCCGTCGAGCTACCCAAGGTCGACGTCGCCAAGATGAGCGACAGCGCTCGGAAGAGCGCTCGTCAGGCCGCCGAACGTGCCGGCATCGTCGCCAAACGGCGATCTCGCCTGCCCTTCGTGGTCCTGGGCATCGTCACCTTCGGGCTCGTCGCGTGGGCGATGTCCTCGCCGTCGCTGAAGACCCGGATGCGCGACGCCGCTGAGCGAGCTCGGCAGCGGATGGCCGAGCGCCGGTCCGCCTGGGAACTCGAGGACGAAACCCGCTCGTACGAGACCGGCTCGTCCACCGTGAGCCCGTTCTCCGAGCCCATCGCGACGAACGACACGAAGATCGCGTCCAACGGCGTGATCCGCCCGGAGGTCGACGAGCCGACCCCCGCCTGATCTTCGCGTCCAGCACATACCCGACACCGTCCCTCCGGGGGCGGTGTCGTCGTTTCGGGGTATCCAGGGAAGGTCGTCGGGCGCCCTCGACGCGAGACGGTCGCGTCGAAGCGCCAGTGGTCGCATACGATCGCGGGCCGATGTCGACCGACGGACTCGCGATGGTGGTGCGCCGGCTGTGGCGTAACGCGGCGTTCCGTCGTGTTCTGCCCGCATTCTTCCTCTTCACGGCGGCCGAGTACGGCACCTGGGTCGCGATCCTGCTGTTCGCCTACGAACGGACCGGCCCGGTATCGGTCGGTATCGTCGCCCTCATCCAGCTGCTGCCGTCGGCGCTCGTGGCGCCCGCCGCCTCCTCGCTCGGGGATCGATATCCGCGCGAGCGAGTGCTGGCACTTGGCTATGCCGGGATGGCCGTCGCGCTGGCATTGATCGGGCTGTCCATGGCCGCCGGCGTACCGGCGCCGGTCGTCTACGCCATCGCGGCGATCACCGGCTGCACGATGATCATCCCGCGGCCGGCCCAGTCGTCGCTCCTGCCCTCCCTGGCCATCACGCCGGACGAGCTGACTGCGGCCAATGCCGCGAGCGGCCTGATGGAGGGAGCGGGCATCCTCGCGGGGCCGCTCGCCGCCGCGGCGATCCTCAGCGTGTCGGACCCGTCCGGGGTGTTCCTCGCCGCAGCCTTGGCGGTGGTCGTGGCAGTCGCACTCACCGTCGGGCTGCGGTCGTCGGGCGGGCTCGCCGCGTTGAGCGATGACTCGCTGGTGACCGACGGCCCGGATCAAGATCCGGGCACCGCGGACGGAAGCCCGCTGGCGGGGCTGCGGGCGGTCCTCGCCGACGCGGACGCCCGACTGGTCGTCGGCCTGCTGACCGCGCGGAACGTCATGGTCGGGGCGGCCGACATCCTGTTCGTCCTCCTGGCGCTCGACTTGCTGGGCATCGGCGAGCCCGGTGCGGCGGTACTCAGCGGGGCCCTCGGGGCAGGGGCGATGCTGGGCGGGCTCGCGACGTTCGCGGTCATCGGTCGGAGCCGGCTCGCGGCATTCGCGGCGGTCGGCGCACTCGCGTGGGGTCTTGCGCTGGCGGTCCTCGGCCTGAGCGCGGCGGCATGGTCGGCGCCCTGGCTGGTCATCGTGGGAGGGTCAGGACTCGCGGTGGTCGACATCGTCGGACGGACCCTGCTGCAGCGGGCGATCCGGGACGAGGTGCTGTCGCGCGTGTTCGGGCTACAGGAAGGGCTGGCGATGGCGGGCCTGGCCGTCGGCTCCCTCCTCGTGCCCGCGCTCGTGCAGCTCGCGGGACTGGTCGGCGCGGTCGTGGCCATCGCGGCGCTCCTGCCTGCGCTGGTCTGGCTCTCCTGGACCCGCCTCGCCCGGCTCGATCGGCGCATCGTCGTCCCGGTCCGCGAGATCGCACTGTTGCGGCGCACGACGCTGTTCCGGCCGCTGCCCGGCCCGCAGCTGGAGGCCGTCGCTCGGCGGGCCGTGTGGTTCACCGTGCCGGCCGGTGCCGCGATCATCCGCGAGGGCGAACCGGGTGACCGGTTCTACGTGCTCGCGGCCGGCAGCCTGAGCGTCGAGCGAGAGGGCCGCCACCTGCGCGACCTCGACGCGGTCGGGGAGGGGATCGGCGAGATCGCGCTCCTGGAGGGCGTGCCGCGGACCGCGACGGTGACGGCCACCGCCGATTCGACCCTGCTGGCGATCGACCGGGCGACCTTCCTGCTGGCGATCACCGGACACCCCGACGCGTTCGCGGCGGCACAGCGCCAGGTGGCCGCGCGGGCGATGTGACCCCTATCATCCGCAGCCATGGCCGAGTACGAGTTCACGTTCCGGATCGCCGCGCCGCCAGATGTCGTCTTCGACTTGTGGACCGATCTCGATCGGATGCGGGAGTGGGTCGGCGGGGTGACGAAGGTGACCGATCGGACCGGACCGATCGACCGGGCCGGCACCCGGTACACGGTCTGGTTCGGGCGCATGACCAGCCCGACGGAGGTCATCGCGGTCGAGCGTCCCCGGACCTTCCGGACCCGCTTCGGCAACCGCGTGTTGCGCGGGGAGAGCGGCGTGACGCTCGAGCCGGATGACGGCGGCACGATCCTGACCCAGCGGTTCCGCACGGAAGGGCTGATCCCCGCGCTGATGGCCCGGATCTTCGCGTCCGGCTCGTACCAGGGGAGTTTCCGCGGCGAGCTCGAGGCGTTCGCCCGGATCGTCGAGGGCGAGGCAGGGGCTGCCCGCAGGTAGGCATCCCGGGGCGTCGTTGACGCTCCGCGCGGTAATCCCGATAATCTGACTCGGAATTGCCGACGCGGCCTGCCGTCGACCGTCCGCTCCCTCTACCCGAGGTCCGTACATCGCATGACCGCCACCCGCGAGATCGTCGCCGACAAGCGCGAGCAATTCGCGTTCCATGACGACATCGCCTATCTCCGCGAGACCAAGCGCGGCCTGACCCGGGCCACGGTCGAGGAGATCAGCGGCTTCAAGGACGAGCCGGACTGGATGCTGCAATTCCGCCTGCGCGCCTTCGATCACTTCCAGAAGCGCGCGATGCCGGCATGGACCGACGGCCTCGATCGGATCGACTTCGACAAGATCGTCTACTACCGCAAGCCGTCCGAGCGCGAGGAGAAGTCGTGGGACGACGTCCCCGAGCAGATCAAGGCGACGTTCGAGCGGCTCGGCATCCCCGAGGCGGAGCGCAAGTTCCTGGCCGGGGTCGGCGCCCAGTACGACTCCGAGGTCGTCTACCACAGCGTTCGTGAGGAGCTCTCCAAGATCGGGGTCGTGTTCATGGGCACCGACCAGGCGCTCAAGGAATACCCCGACATCTTCAAGCAGCACTTCGGCACGATCGTGCCGCCAGAGGACAACAAGTTCGCGGCGCTCAACAGCGCCGTCTGGTCGGGTGGCTCGTTCGTCTATGTCCCGAAAGGCGTCGAGGTCCCGCTGCCGCTCCAGGCCTACTTCCGGATCAACGGAGAGAACACCGGGCAGTTCGAGCGAACGCTGATCGTGGTCGATGAGGGCGCCAAGGTCCACTACATCGAGGGGTGCACGGCGCCGATCTACGCGACCGACTCCCTCCATGCCGCTGTCGTGGAGGTCGTCGCCCTGCCCGGCTCGAAGGTCCGCTACACGACGATCCAGAATTGGTCGAACGACGTCTACAACCTCGTCACGAAGCGCGCCCACGCCCACGAGAACAGCACGGTCGAGTGGATCGACGCCAACACCGGCTCGCGCAAGACCGTGAAGTTCCCGGCCATCTACCTGCGGGGCGAAGGCGCGACTGCCGACATCATCTCGGTCGCGGTCGCCGGCAAGGGCCAGCACCAGGACACGGGCGCCAAGGCGATCCACCTAGCTCCGAATACCCGATCGCGGATCGTCTCCAAGTCGGTCTCGAAGGATGGCGGCCGGGCGACCTATCGCGGCCAGCTCAAGGTCGCGCCGGGGGCGACCAACGTCGTCGCCAGCGTTCGCTGCGACGCCCTGATGCTCGACGACGAGAGTCGCAGCGACACGTATCCGTACATCGACATCCAGGAAGACGACACGACGATGACCCACGAGGCCACCGTCGGGAAGATCAGCGCCGACCAGGTCTTCTACCTGATGAGCCGGGGCCTGACCGAGAACGAGGCGCAGAATCTCATCGTCCAGGGCTTCCTCGAGGTCTTCACCAAGGAACTGCCGATGGAGTACGCCATCGAGTTCAACCGCCTCGTGAAGATGGAGATGGAAGGGTC